>JANNEZ010000538.1:0-2312 GCA_031379255.1 Rhodoferax sp.
ACCAGCCATGCGGCAGCGATTTGTTTGAAGGAGAAAGTGGGGCGGGTCATCGGGTCAAGGCGGGCAAGTTCGCATTATCGGAGCCGCCTGCGCCGCTTTAAGTTCCAGGAGGCGACAGGCGCGTGGGTTCGCAGCGGGCAAGCAAGACGGCTTGGCAACCCGGCGGCTAAAAAGTTAACACCCATGTTAATTTTAATCGATTTTGGGTGTGATTTTTCGATTTTTGAAGGAAAAAAAGGCTTTAAGTCACGTATTATATGTGTTTAATGCTATAAATAATATAGCACTCGATAATTCGAACCATGTCTTCCCTTGCGGCTTACCCTGTGGTCTCACCTGCGCGTTCAAGCGCTTCAGCGCGCATCGTGTTGTGCACGCTCAACGCCAAATACATCCACGCCTCGCTGGGTCTGCGTTACCTGCTGGCGAACATGGGCGAACTGCGCAGGGAGACGGCCTTGCGTGAATTCACCATCGCGCGCCAGCCGCAGGCGCTGGCCGAGGAACTGCTGGCTTTGAACCCGCGGGTGATTGGCTTCGGCGTGTACATCTGGAACGTGACGCAGACCAGCGAGTTGGTGCGGCTCCTCAAACAACAGCGGTCCGGCATCAAAATCGTGCTCGGCGGCCCGGAGGTGAGCTACGAGGTCGAACTGCAAGCGGCAACGCCGCAATCGGCCGTGAGCCTGGCGGACCATGTCATCACCGGCTGGGGCGACGTGAGTTTCCCCAAACTTTGCCGCGCGCTGCTGCATGGCCCGCAACCCTTGATGAAAATCATCGCCGGTGAACAGCCGCCGCTGGAGCAGATCGCGCTGCCTTATGCCGAATATTCCGGCGCCGACCTGGCGCACCGCGTCTTGTACGTGGAGGCCTCGCGCGGCTGCCCGTTCAAGTGCGAATTCTGTTTGAGTTCCCTGGACAAAACGGCTTGGGCGTTTGATCAGGGCCGTTTTTTGCTTGAGCTGGAAATGCTCTACCAGCGCGGCGCGCGCACCTTCAAGTTTGTCGACCGCACCTTCAATTTGAAGATTGACGCGTCGATCCGCATCTTGCAGTTCTTTTTGAACAAGATATCGGGAGAGAAGGCCGCCGCCGCGAAGGGCCGCCCCGAGCAAGGCACGGCCCCCTCGGGGGGCAGCGCAGCACACGCAGTGGCAAGCGTGGGGGCCAGTCTCTTCGTGCATTTCGAAGTCATCCCGGACCATTTGCCGGATCGACTGAAAGAAAAAATCGCCGAGTTCCCGGCGGGCGTTTTGCAGTTTGAAATCGGCATCCAGAGTTTCAACGTCGAGGTGCAGCAACGCATCTCGCGCCGGCAAGACAACGACAAAACCGAGGCGAACCTGCGCTGGCTGGTGGAACACTCCAACGCGCATCTGCACACCGATTTGATCTTCGGCCTGCCCGGCGAAACATTGCAGAGTTTTGCCGAAGGGTTTGACCGGCTGTATGCCCTGAAGCCGCATGAAATCCAGCTTGGCATCTTGAAGCGCTTGCGCGGCACACCGATTGCGCGGCACAGCGTTGAATTCGGCATGGTGTACGACGCTGCGCCGCCCTATACGGTGCTGCACTCCCACGCGGTGAACGCAGGGGACATGCAGCGTTTCACCCGGTTGGCGCGGTATTGGGATTTGATCGCCAATTCGGGGCGCTTCGCCGTAACGTTGCAGGCCTTGTTGAGTTCCAGTGGTGCCGCGCCGCACGCCGTAGCCTCGTCGTTCGATGAGTTTTTGAAATTGTCAGACTGGCTGTGGCAACACACCCAAACCACCGGCCATTTGACGCCCGAGGTTTTGGTAGACGCGCTGTTTGATTACCTGAGCACCCAGGCGAATCTCGACGCGGCACTCGCCCGCGAATGGCTGCTGGCCGACTACCTCAAAAGCGGCGCCAGAGCCAGCCCGCGCGCGCTCAAAAATGTCTTGCCCCGGCAGTCGCCGCCACAAGCCAAAGCGCCGCGCCAACTGGCCACCCGGCAGCAGCGCCATGAATCGTCGCAAATCGCAATTCCTTCCGCCTGATTGGTGAGGCTGCCAAAATTCAGGAGAGCGCGTTCGGTCTCGGGCGAGCCGCATAGGCTGGGGTGCTTGGCTCCGCAAATGTCCCCCGCAGCGGCCTGATCTACCCCGCGCCGCTGAACACCCTGACTCCGCGCCCCGACTTATCTCCCGGGCTTGGGCAGCGGCAGCGCCGTTTTGTAACGCACTTGCTTGAGGGCGAAACTGGAGCGGATCTTCTCGATGCCGGGGATCGGGCTCAACTGCTCCAGGATGAATTTCTCCAGCGCGCCGATGTCCGCCACGGCG
>JANNEZ010000555.1:0-23386 GCA_031379255.1 Rhodoferax sp.
CAAAAATTTTGCCGATTTCATCAAGGCTGCCAAGGCCAACCCCGGCAAGCTGAGCCTGGGTGGCAGCGGCCAGAACTCGGCCAACCATGCGGCGCACGAACGCATGAACGCGGCCTTCAATGTCCAGACCATTTACGTGCCCTTCAAAGGCACCGGCGACATGGCCACCTCGGTGATGGGCGCGCAGGTGGATGGCGCGATGACTTACACCGCGTTTGCCATCAACAACAAAACCCGCATCCGCCCGCTGGCCGTGGCGATGGAGGCGCGCCACCCGCTGATGCCCGACGTGCCGACCTTCAGGGAGCTCGGTGTGAACTGGGTTGACGGCGCCTACCGCGGCATCGGCGTGCCCAAATCCACCCCGCCTGAAGCGCGCAAACGCATCTCCGACATGTGGATGGCCTTGAACAACGACGCCGAGATGAAAGAGCTGGCCGCCAAAAGCGGCTTTGAGCTGGTGAACGTGGGTGTCAACGAGATGGACGCCTTCATGGCCGAGAAGGTCAAGCTCTACACGGAAGGCGCCGGGCGGCTGGGGCTGGGCAAAAAATAGATATGTTGATATGCATGTTAACTTTATTGTAATAGTTAACATGGGTGTTGGCAATTTGCGCATTTCCCTTTAAAAAGTCCAGATTTTGTTAAAAATTGGCTATGAAGTCACGTAGACCATCGATAGTTTGCTATAAATAAACTTGGATGGTGCCACGCTGAGTGTGGAACTGGTTGGGGCTCGATGAGCTGATGGCCCAGCTGGATTTCATTTCGCTGCATTACCCGCTGACCGATGAGACGCGCGGCTCGCCGGTGTCGGCATCGAGCTGATTGAGCCGTCTGCGCCCGACGCCTCTCACCCGTTGTTTGCGCACCCGCGTTTCACCCGCTCACCCCATTTACATGGCCACCTCACAGGCGGCGGTGCGGCGGATTTTCAAGTCGATGGCCGATGACATGTCGGCCATTTTGAATGGCCAGATGCCTCAGCACGTGGTGAACCCCGAGTTGTTGCCCGCTGCGCCGACGCGGGCGGGCGCCTCTAAAGGTTGACCGCCTGTCCGGTGCGGGCGCTTTCGCCAATCGCCTCCAGGGTGGCGGCAATGTCGCAGCTGGCCTGGGCAGCGCGTTCGATCGCCGCGAAATCCCTGGCGTGAATCAGTTGGGCAAACGCTTCGGCGCAAAAGGCGAAACCACTGCCCGTGGCCGAGCGCACCGTCTCCAGCGGAATTGTGCCGCCAAAGCCTTTGCGCACGCGCATCAGGCTGGGCAGGTATTTGAGCGGGTGGTTCGGGTCCTCCGAGGTGTGGTTCAAAAACTCGGTTTCGATGACACCGTTTGACCCCAGAATCGTTGCCACCCGGTGGTAACCCACGTTCATCGCGCAAAACAATTGGGCGCTGCGCCCGCCTGAATAAAAGAGCGTGGCCGAGGTGGCGATGTCCACACCGCTGGCCGCCAGCGTGGCATGCGCCATCACCCGTTCGGGCGCATCCCCCATGGCCAGGCGGATCAGGCTCGTGGCGTAACTGCCCGCGTCCAGCAGCGCGCCGCCGCCCATGCCGGGGTTCATGCGGATGTTGTTCTCCACATTGGGCGCATGCAGCAAATTGAAGCCGAAGCTGGCGTGCACGTTGCGCACCTGGCCAATCGCGCCGCTGTGGATGAGCGCCATCATGTCGCGCGTCTGCGGCTGGAACCAATACGGGTAGGCTTCGAGCAACATCACGCCGTTTGATTTCGCCGCCGCAAACATCGCCTGTGCTTCGGTCAGGTTCAGGGCCAGCGGTTTTTCGCTCAACACGTGTTTGCCGCTTTGCGCCGCCTTGACCACCCACTCGACGTGCATGCTGTTGGGCAGGGCCACGTAGATGATGTCCAGGCTGGCGTCGGCCAGCAAGGCTTCGTAACTGCCGTGGGGCGTGGCAATACCCAGGTCTTTGGCGAAGGCGGTGGCCTTGGCCAGGTCGCGGCTGGCGGCAGCGGCCACCTTCACGTGTCGGCTGCCGGCCACTGCGGCTGCGAATTGGCGCGCGATGTTGCCGCAGCCCATGACACCGATGTTCAGTTGTGGTTTGGCCATGTAGTCTTTCGGGGGTTTATTCACATAGATTGCGGATTTCAGGCGGCGCGGGAACTGCCTTGATGCTGCCGTCCTCGCGGCGCCCGGCGAAGATGCGCACTTCTTCGCAGCTCATGATGAGGTCAGGCTCCGCGCCGTCTGCACGGTCGCGGGTCACGCGGTAGGTCTGCACAAAACTCTTGTTGCGCCATTCGCTGATGGAAACCCTGATGTCGAGCCGGTCGCCGTAACTCGCGGTTTTGCTGAAGCTGGCCTTGCTGTCCACAATCGGTGTGCCGATCACGCCCAGCGTGCGTGCGGTTTCCTCCCAGCGGGGCACCCCGCAGCCGATGAAAAAATGGCGCGACGCCGCGTCGATCCAGCGGTAAAAATTGGGAAACCAGACGATGGCCGCCGGGTCGCAGTCGCCAAATTCGACGCTGACGGTGTGAACTATGATTTTGCTCATCAATCGCCTGATATCTTGCGTTCCTTGATCAAAGCGCCGAAACGCTGCGAATCCGCAGCCGCTTTCGCTCCAAACTCCTGCGGTGTGATCGGCATCACTTCGCCGCCCAGCGCAATGATGCGGTCTTTCACGCCTTGTGTGTTCAAGATGCGGTTGATCTCGCGGTTTAGCCGGGCGACCACATCCGCAGGTGTTCCTGCGGGCGCGTAAAAACCAAACACGCTGTCGGCGTCGAAGCCCTTGAGGCCGGCTTCGTCCAGCGTGGGCACGTCTGGAAACAAAGGCGAGCGTTTGGGGCTGCCGACGGCGAGCATTTTGAGGCGGCCGCTGCGCACATGCTGCAGGCCAATGCCGGGGTCGAACATGAAATCGATCTGGCCGGCCAGCAGGTCGGTGAGCGCGGGCGCCGCGCCGCGATAAGGGATGTGTGTGGCAAAAGTGCCTGTCTGCGCCTTCATCATTTCAGCGGCCAGGTGGGGCGATGAGCCGCTGCCAGGCGTGCCAAAAGTCAGCTTGCCGGGGTTGGCCTTCAGGTATGCCAGAAATTCAGAGACGTTGCCCGCTGGCACCTTGGCCGGGTTGACCTCCAGAAACACCAGCACCCGCGCAGCCGCTGCCACCGGCACGATGTCTTTGGTGGGGTCAAAGGGCATCTTGGCATAGATGTGCGGGTTGATCGAGACGGTGCCGCCCGAACTCATCAGCAGCGTGTAGCCGTCGGGCGGCGACTTGGCCACCGCGTCGGCGCCGATATTGCCACCAGCGCCCGCGCGGCTTTCCACCACCACCGGCTGGCCCAGAGCCTCTTGCAGC
Source organism: Rhodoferax sp. (assembly GCA_031379255.1). Classification (GTDB taxonomy): domain Bacteria; phylum Pseudomonadota; class Gammaproteobacteria; order Burkholderiales; family Burkholderiaceae_C; genus JANYCG01. The sequence goes on from JANNEZ010000555.1 coordinate 3,342, forward strand.
GGCACGGCCACGGCGCGGGCGATCTGGTCTGCCGCGCCGCCGGGCGGAAAACTGACGATCACACGGATCGGTTTGACCGGCCAGGCCGATTGCGCCTGCGCCGAAGCGCTGGCAAGCAGACCGGCGGCCAGCGCCATTGCGCTCAGCGCCGAAGAGAAGTGGCGAAGGGAAGGTGTCATGGGCGGGCTCCGTGAGGAATCAATAGAGACTTGGTGGATGTGAAAACGACGGTGGAGGCGAAGGTGGGTTTGGACTTGCGGCAGATCAGACCCTGGCAGAGCCCGCAGGCTTGACCCGGCCCGGTGGTGTTTTGACCCAGCGGATCGGTTGCGCCTTGACCGGCCTGGCCGCCGCGCCATGCTGCAGCAGGGCTTGGTCCAGCGCCGCGCCCGCTTCGTCTTTGAGCGCGGCTTCGCGGGCCTGTGCAATCGCCTGCGCCCGCAACGCGTCTGACTCAAAATGCGTCACTTGGGCCAGGTGCTCGATGATGTGCAGCAGATTTTCCTTGGCGCGTTCATTGGTGGCACCATAACCCTTGATCAGACGGCCGCACAGCGCGAGCTGGTGGCCGAGTTGCCAGTTTTTTTGGGCGCCTGCGACCACGGCGCCGAGCCATTGGTCGATCATCGCCTGCTCCATGGCATAACGGCTGCCCTTGACGCGCAGCCATTTGAGGCTGGCCAAAAAACGCAGCGACACCATGCCAAACACCGAATGGGTGCCGATCTTCAGCGGCAGCGCCCAGGGCAGTTTGCCTGCGGCGGCGCGGCGGCGGTCCCAGTTCAAAACCTTTGTTGCCAAAGCTTGGGGCAAGAGCGCGGCAAACTCGGGCGCGCCCGGCTTGAAGTGGTCATACAGCTTGAGCAGGTCGTCTGGCTGGGCCTTGACTTCGCCCAGCACCCGCGTCCAGCGGCTGGCGCGGCTCTTGAGGTCGGCCACCCGCACGATGTCGTCAAACGCCATCCACAGGGCGAGCCAGCGCACCATCTCGCGGGTCACGGCAAAACCATGGGCGCCTGCCGGGTCGGCGACACGTTCGGCGGCGAGCACCCGCTGCAGGCGCTGTGCATACCGGTCGGCGTAGGCAGCATCCTGGTAGTCGCGCAGGCGGGCCACACCCAGCGCCAGCAGATCGTGCACTGCCGGCGGGAATTTTGCCGCCATACCGGCTGGAAGATCACGGATAACAGGTGCAACCTGCTCTGAAAAGGACAGTGAATCAGCGACCACGCGCAGCTGCTCGCGTTGCTGGCTCACGGCGGCCAGGCCCAGCGAGAAGCCGCGCAAGCTGGCTTTCACGCGGGCGCTGGGCTTGGCCTCGCCTTCGGCAATCACGGCCTCGTAACTTGCCGCCGGAAATGGCAACACACCACTGCCCGCAATGCAACCCAGCATGGTGGCGCTGACCACCGTGCCGGCCTCGCGTGTCAGCCGCGCCATGTCGATCACGTGGTGCGCGCGGCTGTTGTCCTGCACCAGCTTGACGAGTTGCGCGTCGTCACGCCGGCCGTCGCCCACCTCCATTTTTTCCATCGTCGTCAAGGCGCGGGCCGAGGAGGTGATGACGAGGGTCTGGCCGGCCGAGGGCAAGCCGTTGGCGATCTGCCGCGCCGTTTCCAGCAACTCGCTGGAGACCAGCATGTCCAGCCGACCCGGCAAGGGGTTGAGGCCAAACACCGGGCGCTTGCCGTTTAGCTCGGCCAGCGGCAGCGGAAAAACTTCGAGGTAGTAGGTGGTCGCCCCGGTGCGCTGTGCCACGCCTGGAATGGAGGTAGCTTGGGCCGCGTAACCGGCATGGCGGGCGGTGTCGATCAGCCACTCGCTGAGCACACCGCCGCCTTCACCGCCCAGGGCGCACAGCAATATTGAAATGGGTTCTTGCTTCATGCGGGCTGCAGAGCTTTGACGAGCGCGCCACGAAAACCGGCCAGCAGTCGCTCATGCCATTTGGAGTTCTGCACTATTTCAGCGCGGTAAAACGAAGGGCAAAGCGTGGCGGCATGGGCGTTGGAACCGCACAGGCCGCAGCCCACACAGCCGTCAATCACCGTGGCCACCGGGTCCACTTTGAGCGGGTCGGGGTTGTCTTTCAGCGTCAGCGTCGGGCAACCCGAGAGCCGGATGCAGGCATGGTCGCCATTGCACACATCTTCATCCACACCGTATTTGACGCGCACCACGCGCTTGCCTTTCGAGAGCAAACTGGCCAACCAGGGCTTGATGCGGCGCTGGCGCTCGAGCTGGCATTCGCCTTCGGCGATGATGACCTTGAGGCCGCTGAAAGGAGTGGTGAAGGCTTCGGTCAAGGTGGCGCGCATCTTGTCAACCTCGTACGTGTTCACCGTGCGCATCCACTTCACGCCCAGGCCGTTGAGGGTGTTTTCAATCGTCTGGTTCAGGTGCGCCAGGCTTTGCTCCTTGTCCGCGCTCATGGCCTTACCGGATTCGTCGGGGGTAGAGATGATCTCCTGCGTGCCGGTGGCCGACGTGTAGCCATTCTTGAAGATCAGCAATACCGCGTCGTCGCCATTGAAGAGAGCGCTTTGCACGCCGGTGAGCAGGCCGTTGTGCCAGAAGCCGCCGTCGCCCATCACGCTCAGCACACGCCGGTTCATCATCGGCGAAACACCGGCGCGGCTGGCCAGGCTCATGCCATAGCCTAGGATCGAATGCCCGAATGAAAACGGTTCAAACGTGGCCAGTGCGTGGCAACCGATGTCGCCACTGATGTGCACATTGCCGACATCGGCCTGCGCAAGTTTCAAGGCAGAAAAAACAGGGCGCTCGGGACAGCCGATACACATGCTCGGCGGCCGTGCGGGCAGAGGGGCAGGCAGGGACTTGGCCACCTGTTCGCGGCGTGTGCGGTTGCCGGCTAGCCAAGCGCGGACGCCCCCACCGTTCGGGCTGAGCTTGTCGAAGCCCTGTGACCCTTCGACAAGCTCAAGGTGAACGGCAAAGGGATAGCGCTCAAAGAATTGCAGCAAACCCCCAGCCATCACCTCGGTGGTGTACTCGCCCGCCTGGGGCAACAGGTCTTTGCCATGCAGCGGGGTCTGGATGTCGGCCCGGCGCAGCATCGTCGCCAGTTCCTGCTCGATGTATTCAGGCTGCCCTTCTTCCACCATCAAAACCGCCCGCTTGCCCACACAAAAATCGCCAAGCTGGGTGGGCACCAGCGGGTAGGTGGCGTTGAGCACCAGCAGCGGAATGTCGGTCTGGCCAAAGGCGTCGGCCAAGCCAAACTGCTGCAGCGCGCGGATCAAGGTGTTGTACAGGCCGCCCTGGACGATGATACCCAGATCGCTGTGTTTGCCCTCAAACAACTCGTTAAGGCCATTCTCCAGAATGTACCGGCGCGCGGCGGGCAGGCGCTCGTCGCCCTTGAGCTTTTCGTGGCGGAAAGTTACCGGCGGATGCGCCAGGCTCATATAGTTAAAACCGGCCGGCTCCTGGATCAGGTTTTGGGTGGAATAGGCCGACTTGACGTTGTCCTTGCATTCAAAACTGCCGCGCACGTGGCAGGCGCGGATGCGCAGCTCCAGCAGCGTTGGCATGTTGGAGGCTTCTGACAGGCGAAAGCCGTGTTCCACCATCTCAACCATACGGCCCAGATCCGGGCGCAGGTCCAGCAGGCACATGGTGGACTTGAGCGCGTAGGCGTGGGTGCGCTCCTGGATCACACTCGCGCCTTCGCCGTAGTCTTCACCCACCACAATCAACACGCCGCCCTTCACGCCGGGGCTGGAGAGGTTGGAGAGCGCGTCCGCCGCCACATTGGTGCCGACGATGGATTTCCACGTCACGGCGCCGCGCAGCGGGTAGTGGATGGAGGCACCGAGCATGGCCGCCGCCGAGGCCTCGTTCGAGCAGGCCTCCACATGCACCCCCAACTCGTCCATGTAGTCCTTGGCCTGCACCATCACGTCCAGCAGGTGCGACACCGGCGCGCCCTGGTAGCCGCCCACATAGGCCACGCCCGACTGCAGCAGACCCTTGGTGATGGCCAGAATGCCTTCGCCATGGAAGGTGTCGCCGGCCCCCTTGCGCAGGGACTTGATTTCTTGGGTGAAGGATACTTCCAATCGATGGCCTTACTGGGTGTTTGCGATCAAGTTGAGTGAAGAGGTCCCATTCGACGGGTTTCAACTGGCGCGCACCCCGTAGGATAGGGGAAATCGTCTGTCGAAAGGGGTGTACTTGCAGCGGCGGCGTCTTCAGTAGACCGATTTTGGGCTGAAAACTGTTTTTCAAACGGCGTCTTTTCACCCAGTTGGTTTCTGCACGGCGCTTGCGGGCCGCCTGGAGCCAGATGCATTCAACCGCCAGCGCAGCGTATCAATGCGGTCTTCGCCAAAAAACGGTTCACCATTGAAGACAAAGGTCGGCACTCCCCAGTGCCCAGCGGCAGCCAGCGCTGCCTGATTGGCTTCGACCCCGGCCTGGTGCGAGGCTGGGGTGGCAATGGCGGCTTCCATGGCCAACAAATCCGGCCCGGCGCGGCGCACCCAGTCCAAGCCGATGTAGCGTGCGCGTTTCAGGTTGTCGGGGCTGAAGAAGGCCGGGTCGCGCACCGCCAGCGGCAACACCGGGCGAAAACATATCTGCACGTTGAAGTCCCGCTCCAGTTGCTGGGCGCCGGGCACGGCGAGGTAGGCATACGGGCTGCGGAAGGACCAGAACAGGTCGATGGTGTGAGTCATCATTCATTTTGCTATAAATAAAATAGCAATAAACTTTTATATTACGTGACTTAGAGGTCGAAAAAGCTTGAAATTTTGTGCTTCCGGACTAATTTGACCCAATAATTAACATGGGTATTAATTATTGGGACTGGTTCACCGGTTCAGGGCATTCAACACATGTTCGGCCGTTGCAGGCGCTGTCAGCCGCACCAGCGGTTCGTCAGCCCGCGTCTGTGAAGCTGAAGATCGCGCCCGCGCGATGGCATCGCGCAACGCTTCGTACACGCTCAAGGCCAGCATGAAGGGCGGCTCGCCCACGGCCTTGCTGCCAAACACGTTGTCTTCGGGGTTGGGGTCGGGCCACAGCGCGACCTTGAAGTGCTCGGGCACGTCGCCTGCAGTGGGGATTTTGTAGGTGCTGGGGGCGTGGGTGGCCAGCAGCCCCTTGTCGTTCCACACCAGTTGCTCGGTGGTCAGCCAGCCCATGCCCTGGACAAAGGCTCCTTCGATCTGGCCGATGTCGATGGCCGGGTTGATGCTGCGGCCCACGTCATGCAAGATGTCCACCTTGGTCACGCGGCTCTCGCCCGTGAGTGTGTCAATGGCCACCTGCGTGCACGCCGCGCCGTAGGCGAAATAATAAAACGGCCGGCCGGTGAGGGTGGTTTTGTCGTAGTGGATTTTCGGCGTGCGGTAAAAGCCGTCGCTCCACAACTGGATGCGGTTGGCGTAGGCCATGCCCACCACGACGTCGAATTTGCGAGTGTGGTTGGGCGAGATCACCAGGCCGTTGTCAAACCGCACAGCGCCCGCGCCGCAGTTGTCGAGCCCGCTCACAAACGCGGCCAGGTTGTCGCGCACGTTGCGCGCGGCGAATTGCGCGGCGCGGCCGTTCAGGTCGGTGCCCGCCGAAGCGGCGGTGGCCGAGGCATTGGGGATTTTGCTGGTGTCGCTGGCGGTGATCAGCACGCGCTCATACGGCACGCCGAGTTCGTCGGCGACGATTTGGCAGACTTTGGTGTGCAGGCCCTGGCCCATCTCGGTGCCGCCGTGGTTCACCTGCACGCTGCCGTCGGTGTACACATGCACCAGCGCGCCGGCCTGGTTGAAGAGTGTGGCGGTGAAGCTGATGCCGAATTTGACCGGCGTGAGCGCAATGCCGCGCTTGATGATGTCGTGGCTGCGGTTCCAGGCGGCGACGTCTTCACGCGCCAGCTGGTAGCCCGAGGTTTGCTCGAGCGACGACAACAGCGGCGCCAGTATGTTGTCTTGCACCTTCATCTGGTAGTGCGTCACGTTGCGCGTCTCCAGACCGTAGAGGTTGCGCCGGCGCACGGCCAGCGGGTCGAGGTTCAGGCGCCGCGCAATGTCCCCCAGGATGGTTTCGATGACGATCATGCCCTGCGGTCCGCCAAAACCGCGAAAGGCCGTGTGGCTTTGTGTGTTGAGTTTGCAGCGGTAAGAGGCGATCTCGACGTCTTCGAGGAAGTAAGCGTTGTCCGCGTGGAAGACGGCGCGGTCGGCCACCGGTCCCGAGAGGTCGGCGCTGAAGCCGCAGTTGGCCGCCATCATCAATTGCAGACCGCACAACAGGCCGGTGCCGTCAAACCCGGCGGTCCAGGTGTATTCGAAGGGATGCCGTTTGCCAGTGACCAAAAAGTCGTCGTCCCGGTCGAGCCGCAGCTTGACCGGGCAGTTGAAGTGGTTTGCCGCGACAGCCGCCCAAACGGCCACATGCCCGGCCTGGGTTTCCTTGCCGCCAAAACCGCCACCCATGCGGCGGCACTCGACCTTGACGGCATGGTTGTCCAGCCCGAGCGCATGCGCTACCCAGTGCTGCACTTCGCCGGGGTGCTGGGTGCTCGAAAAAATCTGCCACTGGTTTTGCTCCTGCGGCACGGCGTAAGCGACCTGGCCTTCCAAGTAGAAATGTTCCTGTCCGCCCACTTCCAGCGCGCCCGAGAGGGTGTGCGGCGCGCGCGAGAGCGCCGCCGCCGCATCGCCGCGTTTCACGAACACCGGCTGCAAGACGTAGTTTTTGGCTTTCAGCGCGTCTTTCACGCTCAGCACGGCAGGCAGGGCCTCGACCTTCAAGGAGACTTTGCGCGCGGCCTTGCGCGCCTGCATGAAGGAATCTCCCACGACCAGGCCCACGACCTGCCCGACATGTTGCACCGTGTCAATGGCAAAAATCGGCTCATCGCCGATGAAAGAGGCCAGCATCCGGTGGCCTTTCAGGTCGCTGGCCAATATCACGCCACGCACTCCCGGCATGGCCAGGGCAGCAAATGTGTCCACCCCCTGCAACTTGCCGTGGGCCACCTGCGACAGGATGGGCGCGGCAAAAAGCGTGCCCTGAATCTCGGCCATGTCGTCGATGTACGTCGCACGGCCCTGCACCTGCGCCGCGGCGCTTTCGTGCGGGATGGAGCGGCCGCCCGCCTTCATGGCGCGGCCCCGTCGAACGCTAGATCGACTTCAAGGTTGATGTCGTGCGCGCCCTGGCTCTCCAGCCAGAAGCGCTGCAACAGGTTTCCCATCACCTGCTGGCGGTAGGCGGCACTGGCGCGCATGTCGGAAATGGGTGAGAACTCGGCGCGCAAGGCCGCTTTTGCGGCATTGACTGTTTCTTGCGTCCAGGGTTTTCCGCGCAGGGCCGCTTCAGTCTTGACAGCCCGCGCTGGTGTGGCGGCAACGCCTCCGGCGCCGACGGAAGCGCCCGTCACAAACCCATCGCGCACTTGAAGATTGATCACCAGGCACACCGCCGAGATGTCATCTTCAAAGCGTTTTGAAATCTTGTAGGCGCGCAGAAATTCGCCGTCAATCGGCCGCGGCAGCTTGATCCAGGCCAGCACTTCATCGCCCTGCAGGCGGGTCTTGCGGTAACCCAGGTAAAAGTCTTCGAGCTTCAGTTCGCGGTGGGCCGCGCGGCCGTCTTGCCAGCGCATCAACACGATGCTGGCATTCAGCGCGATCAAAAGCGGCATCGAGTCGCCAATCGGCGAGCCATTGGCCACGTTGCCGCCTAGCGTGCCCGAGTTGCGCACCGGCAATCCCGCGAAACGCCCGGCAAAAGCCTTGAGCTCAGGGCGGTCTTGCACGATCGCGGCAAAGGCGTCATGGAGCGACGCGGCAGCGCCAATCGCCACGTGGTTGGCGTAACGCTCAATCGAGCGCAACCCGGCCACCTGGGTCACGTCAATGACCGTGTCGAAATCCATGTGAAGTTTGTTGACCCACAGGCCGACATCGGTGCAGCCGGCGACGATCTGCGCTTTTGGGTGGCGGGCCCGGGCCTGCAGCAGCGCGGGCAATGTTTGCGGCAACTGATAGATCGAATTGGGAACGGGGCCTCGGGCACGGGGCGCAATTTGCTTCAATTGAGACAACAAGCGCGCCTCATCGATCTTTTGAGGAGGCAAGTTGGCCATGGCTTGCGCCGCGTCCAGAATCGGCCGGTAACCGGTGCAGCGGCACAGGTTGCCAGACAAATCGTGCTGCGCAGACTCCCGCGTCACCCGCTCACCCTGGCAAACGCGGTTTTGGTAGGTGGCAAACAGGCTCATCACAAAGCCGGGCGTGCAGAAGCCGCATTGCGAGCCGAAGCAGTCCACCATGCTTTGCTGCGCCGGGTGCAGGAGAGCGCCCCCACGCTCCGCCGTTTGCACGGGTCGCTGCCCCCCAAGGGGGCCGTCCTCGCCTTGGGGCGGCCCGGCGGCGAGGCAGCCGTCGGGCTGTGCCAGGTCTTCCACCGTCCACAGGGCCTTGCCGTCGATGGCGTGGGCGAACCGGATGCAACTGTTGACCGAGGTGTAACGCACGCCGCCGGCGGCGGCTTCGCCCAGCACCACGGTGCAGGCGCCGCACTCACCTTCATTGCAGCCTTCCTTGGCGCCCACCGCCTTCAGGTCTTCGCGCAGCACCTGCAGGAGGGTCCGGGTGGCCGGCACATGGCGCAAAGTGACAACTTCGCCACGTCTGATAAAGTGAATTGGTTTTGATCGCATGATTTAAAACACCGGCTTCTACACTAGCACACCATCGGCATTTTGACAGGCCAGGCCACCCGTACTTGATATGACCCCCGTGCAATCGGCGCCCCGGCTCGAACTTCAGGGCATCACCAAGCGTTACCCGTCCGTTGTGGCCAACAGCGATGTCTCGTTGCGGGTGTTGCCGGGCCAGACCCATGCCGTGCTGGGCGAAAACGGCGCGGGCAAATCGACCTTGATGAAAATCATCTACGGCTCGGTCAAGCCCGATGCCGGCAGTGTGGTCTTCAACGGCAAGCTGGCGCACATCCGCAACCCGCAGGAAGCCAGGGCCCTGGGCATCAGCATGGTGTTTCAGCATTTCAGCCTGTTTGACACCATCACTGTCGCTGAAAACGTCTGGCTGGGGCTGGACAAATCGCTCACGCTGCCACAGGTGACCCAGTCCATAACCGCCAAAGCCACAGAATACGGGCTGGACATCGATCCGGCGCGGCCGGTGCACACCTTGAGTGTGGGTGAAATGCAGCGGGTGGAGATCATCCGCGCGCTGCTGACCAACCCGCAACTGCTGATCCTTGACGAGCCAACCTCGGTGCTCACGCCCCAAGCCGTGGAAAAGCTGTTCGTGGTGCTGAAAAAACTCGCTTCCGAAGGCTGCAGCATCCTGTATATCAGCCACAAGCTGCATGAAATCCGCGCCTTGTGCAATGCCTGCACGGTGTTGCGCGGCGGCAAGGTCACGGGGGTTTGCAACCCAGCCGATGAATCCAACGCATCACTCTCGCGCTTGATGATCGGCGCCGAGCCGCCACAACTGGTGCACCGGGCGTTGAGCCCGGGCGCGCCGGTGTTGCAGGTGCAGGGGCTGACACTGTCGCGCGCGGACCAGTTTGGGGTGGATCTTGACAACATCAAGCTCAGCGTCCGTTCAGGCGAGGTGGTGGGCATAGCCGGTGTATCGGGCAACGGGCAACGCGAGTTGCTGTTTGCGCTTTCGGGTGAAGACACAAGGTCGCCGGCCGGCTCAGTGCGGATGGGCGCAACCGACATCGCGCCGATGAATCCGGCCGCGCGGCGCCGCCTCGGCCTGCATTTCGTGCCGGAAGAGCGCCTGGGCCGCGGCGCCGTGCCGACGCTTTCGTTGGCGCACAACCTGATGTTGACGCGCGGCGAGGCGATTTCAAACGCGCGAATGGGATTGGGCTGGATCAGGGTGAAACAGCTTCAAGCCCAGGCGGCCGGGGTGATCCGCCAGTTCAATGTGAAGGCGGGGGGCGTGATGTCGGCAGCGAAATCCCTGTCGGGCGGCAATTTGCAGAAATTCATTGTGGGGCGGGAAATTGACGCCAAACCAAAGCTGTTGATCGTCTCGCAGCCGACCTGGGGCGTGGACGTGGGCGCATCGGCGCAAATTCGCGGCGCGATTTTGGCGCTGCGTGATGCCGGGTGCGCGGTGTTGGTGGTCAGTGAAGAGCTGGACGAACTCTTTGAAGTGAGTGACCGCCTGCACGTGATTGCGCGTGGGCGTCTGAGCCCGCCCGTGCCGGTCGCCGAGGCGACGGTTGAAAAACTTGGAGAGTGGATGAGTGGCTTGTGGGACGCCCAAACAGCGCCAGCCGGGGTGGCCCATGGCTAGATTCAGGCAGAAATTTCAGGTTCGACTCGAAGCGCGCCCCGAAGCGTCGAAATTTTGGACCTTGGGCTCGCCTGTTTTGGCGTTGCTGCTCACGGTCATCGTCGGTGTCATCCTGTTCGTGGCACTGGGCAAAGACCCGCTCAAAGGTCTGGAGATGTTTTTCTGGCTGCCGATCAAAAGCGGGTACGCGCTGGGGGAGTTGCTCGTCAAAGCCACGCCTTTGCTGCTGATCGCGCTGGGCCTGGCGGTGTGTTTCCGCTCCAACGTCTGGAACATCGGCGCCGAGGGCCAGTACATTCTTGGCGCGATATTTGCCGGCGGTGTAGCGCTGATGGCCAGCAAGTCCACCGGCGGCTGGATTGTGGCGCCCGTCATTCTGGCCGGCATTCTGGGTGGCATGGTGTGGGCGGCCATCACGGCTTTTTTGCGCGACAAATTCAATGCCAATGAAATCCTGGTCAGCCTGATGCTGGTGTATGTGGCCGTTCAATTGCTGGGTTACCTCGTCACCGGACCATGGAAAGACCCGCAGGGTTACAACTTTCCGCAAACCCAGACCTTTGAAGCCGCCACACGCATCCCGCGCCTGTTCACCGGCTCGCGGGTGAGCATCGGCGCGCTGTTGGCGGTGGCGGGCGTGGTGCTGGTGTGGGTGTTTTTGTTCCGCACCCGGTCCGGCTTTGCGCAACAGGTGGGCGGCCTGGCCCCTGCGGCGGCGCGGTACGCGGGGTTCTCCTCGCGCAAAGCCTTGTGGACGGCGCTGCTGGTTTCGGGCGGAACGGCGGGCCTGGCGGGCGCGCTGGAAGTGGCCGGGCCGATCGGCCAGCTCACGCCGTATGTGCCTGCGGGTTACGGCTTTGCTGCGATCATCGTCGCCTTTGTTGGGCGCTTGCACCCGGTGGGCATGGTGTTTTCTGCGCTTTTGATGAGCATGTTCTATATTGGCGGCGAGATGGCGCAGTCGCGCTTGGGGCTGACCAAGTCCCTCACGGGTGTATTTCAGGGTCTGCTGCTTTTCAGCCTCCTGGCGTGTGACACGCTGATCAACTACCGCATCAAATTCGGGGGGCGCCAATGATGGAATCGTATGCTTTGCTGATCGCTGCCACCTTGAACGCAGGTACGGTATTGGCCATCGCTTCGCTGGGGCTGCTGATCAACGAAAAGGTCGGCATCGTCAATTTGGGCGCCGAAGGCATGATGTTGTGCGCTGCCATCGCCGGTTTTGCCACGGTAGTGCAGACCGGCAACGACTGGTTGGGTTTTGCCGCCGGCATGGGTGCCGGGGCTGGTCTGGCGCTGGTGTTTGGGCTGTTGGTGATCTGGCTCAACACCAACCAATACGCCACGGGCCTGGCGTTGACACTTTTTGGCACCGGTTTTTCCGCCTTTGCGGGCACTGCTTTTGTGCAGGCCAAAATGCCCGAGCGCACCTCTTACGCGGTGCCATTTCTGGGCGATATTCCGCTGGTGGGTCCGGCCCTGTTCCGCCACCACCCGCTGGTGTATGCCACAGTCGCACTGACGCTGGTCTTGATCTGGTTCCTCTACCGCACCCGCAGCGGCCTGGTATTGCGCAGCGTGGGCGAAAGTCCCGAATCGGCCCATGCGCTGGGGTACCCGGTGCGCCGCATCCGGCTCTTGGCGGTGGTGGTTGGCGGCGCCTTGTGCGGACTGGCGGGCGCCTATTTGTCGGTGATTTATACGCCTTTGTGGGTGGAAGGCATGGTGGCTGGCAAAGGCTGGATCGCACTGGCGCTCACCACGTTTGCCACTTGGCGCCCGGCACGGGTTTTGCTTGGGGCTTACTTGTTTGGAGGAGTGACCATGCTGCAATTCCATTTGCAGGGCATTGGTGTAGAAATACCGAGCGAGTTTTTGACGATGTTGCCCTATATCGCCACCATTTTGGTGCTGGCGTTGATCTCGCGCAACCCTCAATGGATCCGCATCAACATGCCGGCGAGTATTGGAAAACCCTTCTACCCCGGGGCCTGAGCCTGGGGTATATTTTTCAGGTGGATAATTTCCGTTTTTCACGCAACCTTCAACTTCCCAACTTACAGGAAAAGACATGACAGACCTGCAAAAACGTTCCTTGCTGCGTATAGCGGCGCTCACCGCTGTGGCCGGCGCAGTGCTGGTGGGTTGCGGCAAGAAAGAAGAGCCCAAGCCGGCTGCCGCCGCGCCTGCGCCCGCCGCCTCGGCAGCCGCAGCGCCCCCTGCGCCGCCGAAGCCCGAGCCACTCAAAATCGCCTTTGCCTATGTTGGCCCCGTCGGCGACGGCGGCTGGACCTTCGCCCACGACAACGCCCGCAAGGCGGTTGAAAAGGAATTTGGCGACAAGGTCAAAACTTCGTTTGTTGAAAACGTGCCCGAGTCGGCCGATGCCGAGCGTGTGTTGCGCGACATGGCCACGCAAGGCAACAAGCTGATTTTTGGCACCACCTTTGGCTACATGGAGCCGATGCTCAAAGTGGCGCCCGATTTCAAGGACGTGAAGTTCGAACACGCCACCGGCTACAAACAGGCCGACAACATGCGCACCTACGACAGCCGCACGTACGAGGGCGCCTACATGGCCGGCATCATCGCCGGCAAGATGACCAAGAGCAACACGCTGGGCATCGTCGCTTCGATCCCGATCCCCGAGGTCATCCGCAACATCAACAGCTTCACACTGGGCGCTCAATTGAGCAACCCGAAGATCAAGACCAAGGTGATCTGGGTCAATGGCTGGTTCGATCCGCCGAAAGAGACCGAGGCGGCTACCGCGCTGATCAACGGCGGCGCAGATGTGCTGTTCCAGAACACCGATTCACCCGCAGTGCTCAAAACCGCCGAAGCCAAGGGCAAACGCGCCTTCGGCTGGGACTCCGACATGACCGCCTACGGCCCCAAAGCGCATTTGGCGTCGGCCATCATCAACTGGGGCCCGTATTACATCAAGGCCACCAAAGAAGCGCTGGACGGCTCCTGGAAGGGTGGCTCGGGCGTCTGGTATGGTGTGAAAGACGGCGCGATCGACATCGTCTCCCTGGCCGACGACATTCCGGCCGAAACCAAGGCCAAAGTCGAAGAGGTCAAAAAAGGCCTCGCTGACGGCAGCTACGCCATCTGGAAAGGCCCGATCATGGGGCAGGATGGCAAGGCCATGGTTGCCAAAGACGCCGTGGGCGACGACAAATGGCTCAGCGGCATGGGGGCCTATGTCAAGGGCGTGGAAGGCAAGGTTCCAGGCGGCAAAAAATAAGCCGCGTGGCTGGATTCGCCCTTTGAAAAGACCGCCTTCGGGCGGTTTTTTCTTTGTAAGATGACGCCAATGATTGAACAAGGACACTGGCATCCGGTTGCCGCGGCGGATGACGTTGGGAAGGCGCCGGTGAGCGCCACGTTGCTGGATCGCAAGGTGGTTCTGTGGCGCGATGAAGCGGGCGGCATCCATGCCTGGTCAGACGCCTGTCCGCACCGTGGCGCCAGCCTGTCACTGGGCCAGGTGGTCAAGGGCCAACTCGAATGCGCCTACCACGGCTGGCAGTTTCGCGCCGACGGGCAATGTGCGCATGTGCCAGCTCTGCCCTCGTTCACGCCGTCTCCCGCGCACTGCGCGCAGGTCTACGGGGCCTGTGAGGCCTGCGGCCTCGTCTGGGTGCGGCTCGCAACCGCGCCAGGCGTCGCGGCGCCGCTCCCGCCCGCTTTTGACGCTGAAGGCGACCCGCACCTGCGAAAACTCAACTGTGGCCCTTACGACGTGGCAACCAGCGCGCCGCGCATCGTCGAGAACTTCCTTGACATGGCGCATTTCGGCTTTGTGCACGAGGGCCTGCTGGGCACGCGATCCAACACTGCCATTGACAACTACGACGTGAAAGCCACGCCGCAAGGCCTTCTGGCAACCCAGTGCCGCGCATGGCAACCGCAGTCGAACCTGCATTCCACCGCGCCTGCGCAAGTGGAATACACCTATGAAGTCATTGCGCCTTACACGGCTGTCCTGACCAAAGCGCCCGACGCCGCAAGTGTTGCGTCAGGCCTGGGGGGCGGTGCGTATCGGGAGTCCATCGCACTCTTCATTTGCCCGGTCTCGGCTGAACACAGCAGGGTCTGGTTCCGCCTGGCCATGGCGGATTTTGAGTCGGGCGACGACAAACTGCGTGCTTTTCAGAACACCATCTTCATGCAGGACAAACCGGTGCTCGAATCACAAACGCCCAAGCGTTTGCCATTGGGCCTGCCCTTGGGCCGGCCGGCGGGGACATCGGCGGACCGGCGCGCCGAACTGCACACCGTGGCAGACAAGGCCTCGGCAGCTTACCGGCGCCATTTGCATCAATTGGGCATCACTTTTGGAGTTTGCTGATGAATTCGTCCAACAACAGGTTCAAGCACAAGGTCCGCGAAGTTGCGCCAGAGCGCCTGCCCGCGCAGCTGCGCGCCATGCCCAAGGCCGAGCTGCACATGCATATCGAAGGCTCGCTGGAGCCCGAAATGATCTTCGGGATGGCCGCGCGCAACCAGGCGCCGCTCGCTTATGCCAACGTTCCGTCGCTGCGGGCCGCCTACCAGTTCAACAAGCTGCAGGATTTTCTGGACATCTACCACATCGGCACCACTGTGCTCAGGGTCGAAGCCGATTTTTACGACATGGCGCTCGCGTACCTCACGCGCGCGGCGGCAGACAACGTGATCCATGCGGAGATTTTTTTCGACACCCAAACCCATGTCGGCCACGGCTTGACGCCGGACGTGGTCATCAACGGTCTGCACCGCGCCTGTGTCGATGCGGAAAAAAAGCGGGGTGTCAGCGCGTCGCTGATCATGTGTTTCCTGCGCCACCTGAGTGAAGAAGAGGCCTTTGAAGCGCTGGAGCAGGCACTGCCTTTTCGGGAAAAAATCGTCGGCATCGGCCTGGCGTCGAGCGAGCTGGGCCACCCGCCGGAAAAATTCGCCAAGGTGTACGCACGTTGCCGCCAGTTGGGTTTTCGCCTGGTCGCGCACGCGGGCGAGGAGGGCCCGCCGGCCTACATCTGGAGCGCGCTGGATGCCCTTAAGGTGGAGCGCATCGACCACGGCGTGCAGGCCTTCCAGGACGCGGCGCTGATGCAGCGGCTGGTGGCGGACCGGATTCCGCTGACGGTCTGCCCGCTGTCCAACCTGAAACTGCGGGTCTTCAAAACGCTGGCCGACCACAACATCGGCAAGATGCTCGATGCCGGCATTGTGGCCACCGTCAACTCCGACGATCCAGCGTATTTTGGCGGCTACATCAATGAAAACTGCACCCAGACCTTTGCTGCGCTGGGGCTCAACGCGCAACACGCCTGGCAACTGGCGCACAACAGTTTTGAGGCCAGTTTTGTGGACGATGCCAAGCGGCGTTTGATGCAGGACAACTTGTTTGGATTCTTTGAGGACTTCCGTTGAACGGTTGACACAACGGGATTTTTTCTAAATAAATAGTTTTTAAATTTTTAAAGTGGCTTTATTTGAAATAAAGTCTCGTTTTAATTGATTAATTTGCTATATAAAAAGTATTAAAATTGTTTATAAGTTAATCATAATAATTTGTAAAATTTACAATGTAAGAGTATTTTTCTTCTGTCAACCGGTTTGCCAAAAATCATACCCATTGTGGGTATGATTGATCTCAACCCCGGCAGGCAAGACAGCCCGGTTAAAATAGGCGCAAGGCCCGCTGCTCCGCGGGTCTTGCTTTTTCAACCCGGAGCCATGTAGAGGACTACCATGTACAAAAACCTCGCAGCCACACTCGTGGCAGCCTGTTTTTCCATTTCCCATTTACCCGCGTCGGCACAGGCCATTTCAGCGCCCGCCAAAGAACTCCTCAAGATCGGTTTTGTTTACGTCGCCCCGTTGACGGACGCCGGCTGGGTGCGCCAGCACGAGGAAGGCCGCAGGGCCGTGCAGGCCGCGTTGGGCGACAGGGTAAAAACCAGTTACGTTGAGAACGTCGCCGAAGGGCCAGACGCTGAACGTGTCATCCGTGACTTGGCCGCCAGCGGACACACACTCATCTTCACGCCGAGTTTTGGCTACATGGAGCCGACCCTGGCTGTGGCCAAAGACTTCCCCCATGTGAAGTTTGAATCCGTCACCGGCTACAAAACCGCGCCCAATGTGGCGAGCTCCAACGCGCGGTATTACGAAGGGCGTTACCTGGCCGGCATCGCGGCCGGCCGCATGACGCAAAGCAACCTGGCCGGTTACGTGGCCGGTTTCCCCATCCCCGAAGTGTTGCAGGGCATCAACGCGTTCACGCTGGGCATGCGTTCGGTGAACCCGAAAGCCGAGGTCAAGGTGTTGTGGCTCAACGCCTGGTTCGACCCGCCGCGCGAGCGCGATGCGGCAATGACCTTGTTCAACCAGAACGTCGATGTGATCGCCTTCCACACCGGCTCCAACGCCGTCATGGTGGCCGCGCAGGAGCGCGGCAAGATGGCGGTGGCCTACCACTCCGACATGCGCAAGGTGGCGCCCGATGCGCAGATTGCCGCCGTCACCCACGAGTGGGGCGCGTATTACACCGGGCGCGCCCGCGCCGTGCTGGAAGGCAACTGGCAAACCGGCAGCGTGTGGGGCGGCGTGAAAGAGGGCATGGTGGCGGTTGGCGCTTTTGGCTCCAAAGCGCCCAAGGCCGTGCAAGACGAAGTGCTGGCGCGCCAGCGTGACATCGCCAGCGGCAAGCTGCTGCCGTTTGCCGCGCTGCGCGCGGACATCAAGGACAACCAGGGCAACACCGTCATTGCCGCCGGCAAAAACCTCAGCGATGCGCAAATTCTCGGCATGAACTGGCTGGTCGAAGGGGTGCAGGGCAAGTTGTCCAAATAAGGTAATCTTGGTCGCATGAAAGCGTATCGCGCCGCCCTGTTGCGTTTTGACGCCGCTTCGCCGCCGCATCAATCGGCGCTGTACGACGCCGACGGGCTGCTGGTTGTCGGCCCCAACCGTGCCGGCGTGCCAATGGTGCAGGCGGCAGGCTCCTGGCAGGCGCTCAAAGGGCAATTTCCCGGTGTTCCGGTTGAGCACTGGCCGGGCCGCATCATCGCGCCGGGTTTTGTGGACATGCACCTGCATTACCCGCAGACCGACATCATCGGCTCACCTGCGCCGGGGCTGCTGCCGTGGCTTGAAAATTACACGTTTCCGGAAGAAGCGCGGTTTTCAAGCGCCGAATACAGCGCGCAGGCGTCGTCGTTTTTCATCGACGAATTGCTGCGCAATGGCGTCACCTGCGCGTTGGCTTTCGCGACCTCGCATGTCGAATCGGTCAACGCGCTGTTTGCCGCCGCGCAGGCGCGAAAGATGCGGCTGCTCACCGGCCTGTGCCTGATGGACCGGCATGCGCCAGCCGGGGTGATCAACCAAACCGGGCAAAGTCTGGCCGATACAGAATCGCTGATTCTCAAATGGCACGGCAAGGATCGCCTGGGTTATGCCATCACGCCGCGATTTGCGCCCAGTTGCAGCGATGCGCAGCTCAAGGGCGCGGGCGAACTGGCTGCGAAATACGCCGACGTGTGGATCCAGTCCCACGTGGCCGAAAACCCCGATGAAATCGCCTGGGCGCGCCAGCTGTTTCCAGGGTCGCGCAGTTACCTGTCGACCTACGATGACTTTGGCCTCATGCGGCCACGCTCGGTGTACGCCCATTGCATCCACCTCGACGCCGCCGACCGCGCGCTGATGCGCGCCACGGGCGCCGCCGCTGCGGTGTGCCCGACGAGCAACCTGTTTTTGGGCAGCGGCTTCTTCGACTTTGCCGCAGCCGACGAGGCCCGGTTTCACCACGGCCTGGCCAGTGATGTGGGCGGCGGCACCAGCTTCAGCCCGTTTCATACCATGCTGGCGGCGTATTACGTCGGCCGGGCATCATCTGCCAGCGGCGCTGGCGCCACAGCCCATAAAACCGCAGTGAGCCTGAGCCCGCAGGAGTTGTGGTGGCGGCACACTTTGGGCGCCGCCCGCGCCCTGGGACTCGAAGGGCTGGCGGGCAACCTGCAACCCGGAAACGACGCCGATTTTGTCGTGTTGAACCCGCGCGCGACGCCTTTGCTCGCGCGGCGCGTTGACCGCGCCAACAGCCTGGACGAGCTGCTGTTTGCGATGATTGTGTTGGGCGATGGGCGCCTGGTCGAGCGCGTGGAACTGGCAGGGGCGCGAACGTCCGCCTGATCGCAGGGGCTTTAGGGCAGCGAAGCCGTGTAAGTCACTTGCCCGCCATAGTTGCCAGCCGCCAGCGGGGCGGTGTTGCGGTAACTGAAGGTCCAGGTCGAGCTGCGGTCAACCACACCGCCCGAGGCGGCGAGGTTGGACGCCACACCCGCAGTGCCGTCGCCAATCGCCGGGTGCGGCAGTGTGCCGCCGGCCACGGGAACGATTTGTGACCAGGGGATCGACTGAACCCCGTTGGTCAAGCCGCCCAGCGAACCGCTGGCGGTGAGACTCACATTGGCCTCGTTGCTGACCACCCGGGCCACCACCGGATAAGCACCGGCGCCGGAGGACGCGCTGGTCGGGTTGCCGCTGCCCACGTCGCCGGCGGGCACGTTGAAGTCAACCCGGTCAATGGCGGGGTTGGCCGCCATGCTGGAGGCCGTGCCGACGCTGACAAAAATCACTTTGGGAACGGTGACCCGGAAATCAAGCCGGGCGCTGGCGGACGCGCCAGCCGCTGCGCTGGCGGCAACGCCAGATTCAGCTTGGACAGTCAAGACAGCGCCCAATCCTGTCAGTGCCACCAGGTGTCTGGAAAATTGACGCAGCGTCATGTTTAACCTCTAAAGGTTGCGGTGGAAATCAGGTGGACAAACAGTAACAGATTCCACCGGCGGGCACCCCGCTTTCAGGCCAAAACGCCCAAAGAGGCCTCCATAACCGGAACATTTCCACGCTTGCGCCGTGTAACAGCCGGGCCGGGCGTCACGGGAAGCTGCGCCGGCAACGGCAGAAAGCCGGTTCCGCAGCCGCAGGTCACCAGTTTTTGACGACGTTGAACGTCTCCCGAGCGGATTCGGACAATTCGTCGAACGCGGTTTTGGCAGCCACCACGTCCCGCTGGCGCGCCGCCTGTTCGAGGGCTCGGGCCTGTTGGGCAGCGCCCTCGGCCGTCATGCTCAACAACAAGCCTTTGAGCGCGTGTGATTGCGCGGCCATGGTTTTCCAGTCCTGCGTTTTAAGCGCTTCAAAGGCGGCGCCCATGCAGGTGCGCAAATCCTGGCAAAAGGCCTGCGCCATTTCGTGCAGCGCAGCTTCGTCGCCGGCCAGGCGGTTGAGCATCTTGTTGCGGTTGTGCAGCCCGATTTTGGGTAGGGGAATGGGAGCGGGCAGGGTGACCGGGCTTTGCTCCAGGAGCGGCGTGGGCGCTGTGTTGGCACGGCTTGCCGCCGATTCGACCCCCGACACCTTGAACGCCAGCCGCGTCGCCCGCAGGCCCGCCTGCAGGGCCTCGGGTGTGAGGGGTTTGGAGAGGTAGCCGTCCATGCCCGACGACAGGGCCTGCGCCCGGTCGGCCGCCGAGGCGTGCGCTGAGAGCGCAATGATCGGCACCCGCACTTTCGCGGCCTGCTGCTCCCACTGGCGGATGTGATGGGTGGCCTGCCAGCCGTTCATCACCGGCATCTGGATGTCCATGAAGATCACATCAAAATGGCTGTCGTGCACGGCCTTGACGGCCTGTTCACCGTCAACCGCTACGGCCACTTCAAA
>JANNEZ010000164.1:0-5353 GCA_031379255.1 Rhodoferax sp.
GGTCGCCACCGGCATCGGCCGGGATGTCGGCAAAAATTTTGAGCAGGCGCTGGGCCAGGCCGCTGTTTTGTGCGGATCGAGTGAGGCGGAAGTACTCGTCCAGCGGCAGCACACCCGCCAACTCGGGCTTGTATTCCTCAATCGCCTGCATGGCCTTTTTGAGGGCGTTTGCAATGTCGTCCTTCTCGGGCAGCTTAAGCAAATGGTCGTAGCGGGCGTGATCAGGAAGGTAGAAGCCGCATCGCTCAATGGCAATGTCAGACAGCTTTTTCTCCAACCGCGAGCCCTTCAGTTTTTGGTATTCGGCCAGGATGGCGGCTTCATGCTGGCGGTATTTGTTGTCGGCAAATTTCAGAAAGATCAGGCCAAGAACCGGGGTGGAGTATTCGCTGGCTTTCAGGTCGGAATTGGCGCGCAGGCTGTCTGCGGCGCGCCAGAGGTCGGCTTCTAGTTTTTTGAGCTGGTCTTTATTCATGGTTTGATGATAGGGGCATGGCGCGCGCCTCGAGCCACCGGCGACCCGTCAATCCAGCGAAATCACCAGCTGCCAAGGCAAGCGAGCATCGGCTTCATAGTCTGCCACCACCCACGTGCGCGTGGGGTGTTGCGCCATGTCGTGCAGGAAGGCGCTGATCACCTGGATGGACGCGGCATCGAGCGCGGCGAAGGGTTGGTCCAGGCAAGTCACGGTGGCGCCGCAGGCCAGCAGGCCCGCCAGGGCCACTTTGCGGCGGCTGCCGGTGGAGAGCATGAACAGTTTTTTGTCCAAATGCGGCAACAGGCCCAGGGCCTCGGTCAGCGCTTCGTGCAAATCGGCATTCCATCGCGGGCTGAGCGACTGCAAAGCGTGCCACACCTGTTGCGGTGTTTCGCCGTCCTGTGCCGGCAGGCGCAAATCGAGCCATGTCGCGTCGGGGTGCGGCGTTTCACCGGGCGCTTCGGGCAAGCCAGGTAAATCACCGCTCAGCCTGCGCAAAAAACTGGTTTTGCCGGAGCGTTCACCGCCCGTGACGGCGATGAGGCCGCACGGCAGCGGATTGGGCGTGGATGCGGGTTGGCGCAAAACAGGTGAATAAATCTATTACAATAAAATTTACGTAAATAAAATGGAATATTGTTCAAGTATTATTTGCTCAATATGCTATTTATCTTATATCACTATTGAACAATTATATATCAATAATAATTCAAATTACCTGTTTTTTGCCTTCCGCCAAGCCGCAAAATCATCTTTTGATTGTTGCTCAGTTGGCGGGTAGAGGCCCAGAATCGTGCGGCCGTGGTTCTGCACCATGTCGGTAACAAAATCTTCAAACACGGTCATCTCCACGGCCTCGGCGGCGATCTCGTCGGCGAGGTGGGCGGGGATAACGACCACGCCTTCCTGGTCGCCCACGATCACGTCGCCGGGGAAGACGGGCGCATCACCGCAGCCGATGGGCACGTTGATGTCCAGCGCCTGGTGCACCGTGAGGTTGGTGGGCGCGGCGGGGCGGTTGTGGTAGGTGGGAAAGGGCAGTTTGGCCATCTCGGGCGAGTCGCGAAAGCCGCCGTCTGTCACGCAGCCAGCCACGCCGCGCACCATCAGGCGGCTGATCAAAATCGCCCCGGCCGATGCGGCGCGGGCATCTTTGCGGCTGTCAATCACAAACACCGCGCCGGGCGGGCATTCTTCAACCGCCTTGCGCTGGGGGTGGGCGCGGTCCTGAAACACACCAATGTGGTTCAAATCTTCGCGCGCCGGGATGTAACGCAGCGTGAAGGCTTCGCCGACCATGTTGGGCCAGTGGGGGCTGATGGGCCGCACGTCCTGGATGTACTGGTTGCGGAAACCCTTTTTGTAGAGGGCCGTGCACAGGGTGGCGGTGCTGACGGTCATGAGCTGGGCGCGGGTGGTTTGGCTGAGGTTTGACATGATGTGGCTTTGGTTCAGTGGGTGATGCTTGTGAAAATGACTGCGCTGCGCGCCATGACCTCGCTTCGCGTTGATGACGCGGCTTCGCCGCATGACAGAACGGATTCGGGCGGACGCAGTTTTTTGTCATTCAGGCGAAGCCGGGTCATTGAGTTGCGCAGCAACAAGGTCATGGCGCGCAGCGCAGTCATGATGGCAAGGCCACGCCGAGCTTGTCAGCCCAGTGGGTCAAGGCGCTCCAGGTGGCGCCGTCAAAGGCAATGCCGTCGCGCTGGGCCGCTGCGATGCCCCGCGCGGCCTGGTCGCCGGGCATGCGCACGGGTTTTGACGCGTCAACCGGCTTGTTGCTGCGGCAGCGCTCGGAGAGGTAATCCATCTGCTCGGCAAACGCGTCCGCGCCAGAAAAAGCCTCGGGCGAAATCACCTGCACAAAGGTGCTGCCGCCCCAGCGTTTAGGGCCATTCTTGCGGCCTTCACCTGACAGGCCCTGCGACAGCGCCTCGACCATCAGCGACAGGCCAAAACCCTTGTGGCCGTATTCGGGGCCACCCATCAGCTGCAACGAACCACGCTGCGTGCTGTGCTCCAGCACGGCCGGGTCGCGCGTGGGCGCGCCTAGCGCGTCCAGCAACCAAGGGTGTTCAAACAACTCGCCACGGGCGTGTTTTTGCCGCGTCATCGAGGTGGTGGTGATGGACGCGCACAGATCCACCAGCACCGGGTTGGGCGTGCCGGGGTAACCCATCGCAATCGGGTTGGGCGTCATCAGCGCTTCGGTGCCGCCAAATGGCGCGACGCGTTGCCCGGCGGGATCTGAGTTGGCGATCAGCGCGATCAAACCCCTGTCGGTGGCGATTTTGCACAGCGCCGCCAGGCAGCCAATGTGGTGGTTGCTCTTGATGGCCACGGCAGCCAGGCCATACTTTTCAGCGCGGGGGATCGATGTCTCAATCGCCTGCTCGACCAGCCACAGCCCTGGCAGGTAGTTGCCGTCCCACAGCGCGCTGGTGGCGCCGTTGTCCTTGAGCACGGCATAGGTGCCGGTGGTCGCCATCGTGCCTTTGGCAATCTCGGCCAGGTAGGCAGGCGCCTGCGCCAGGCCATGCGTGCGCCGGCCCATGGCGTCGGTGCGCACCAGCAGGCGCGCGACTGACGCGGCCTTGTCGGCGTCCATGCCCGCCGCGCAGAACAATGCGACGGCGAAGCTTTCGAGTGTTTGCGGGCGATGGTGATGCATGGCGGCAAATAACAAATGACAGATGACTCCGCTGCGCTTCAATGACGGCGCTTTGCGCCATGAATCAAGGTCAAACGGTGCCTTCAAGCTCCTTGCCAGCCCGCTCGATCACGCCGGCCCAGCGTTTGCGTTCGCTGGCGATGAAAACTTCCAGTTCGGCGGGGGTGGAGGTCATCACCTCGGCCCCGGCGGCCACCATGCGGGCGCGGATGTCGGGCGAGCGGATCACACTGATCAGCGCGGCGGCCAGTTTGGCCACGTTGGCCGGAGCCATGGCGGACGACACCGCCACGCCCTGGTAGGTGCCGGATTCAAAATCCTTCACGCCTTGTTCCGCCAATGTGGGCACATTGCCGATCAGGGCCATGCGTGTGCGTTTGGAGACACCGATGGTCTTGAGCCGCCCGCTGGCCACATGTGGTTGCGTGGCCACCATGCCGTTGAGCACCAGCTGGGTGGTGCCGGCCACGGTGTCGTTCAGCGCCTGCGCGCCGCCCCGGTAGGGCACGTGTTGCCACTTCAGGCCGGTGGCCAGGGCGATTTCGACCACGCCCAGGTGGTTCACCGTGCCGTTGCCGGCCGAGGCGACGTTGATACGTTTGGTTTTGGAATACTCCACCAGCTCCTTGACGCTGTTGGCCGGCACCGAAGGGTGCGCCGCCAGCAGGTGCGGCGAATAGGCCAGCATGGTGACGCCCTTGAGGTCTTTGGGCTGCCAGGTCAGGTCTTTGGCGACCAGGTGGGCAATGGCGATGGAGCCGAGGTCTGACAGCAGCATGGTGTGCCCGTCTGTCGCCTGGGCCACTGCCGCCGCGCCCACATTGCCATTGGCGCCGGTGCGGTTTTCCACCACCGCCTGCACACCCAGGGCCTGGCCCAGCGGCTGCGCGATCAGCCGCGCGATGAAGTCCGATGTGCCGCCCGGCGCAAAAGGAATGACGATGCGCAGTTGCTGGCTGGGCCAGGCGCTTTGGGCACGGGTGTTGATGCCTGCAGCGGCGAGCGCAGCGGCAGTGGTGGTTTTGAGTAGATGACGGCGAGTGGACATGCTTGCTTTCTCCTGGGTTTTAGGGTGGGTTGTTTGGTGGGCGGATGACTGCGCTTCGCGCCATGACCTCGCTGCGCATCGATGACGCGGCTTCGCCGCATGACGGAATGCATTCGTCATTGAAGCGAAGCGAAATCATCAAGGCGCGAAGCGCAGTCATAAGCGGCATTCAATAAATAACGGGCTCGGGCACGGCCGCGCCAAACGAGGTTTCGAGAAAGTCGAAGTCGCAGCCCTGGTCGGCTTGCATGATGTGCCGGGAATACATCCAGCCGTAGCCGCGCTCAAAACGCTTGGGCAGCGGCTGCCAGGCGGCTTTGCGCCGCGCCAGCTCTTCGTCGCTCACCTCCAGGTGGATGCTGCGGGCGTCCACATCCACACGGATGATGTCGCCGGTCTTCACCAGGGCCAGTGGACCGCCGATGTAAGACTCGGGTGCCACGTGCAGGATGCAGGCGCCGTAACTGGTGCCGCTCATGCGCGCGTCCGAGATTCGCACCATGTCTTTCACGCCCTGTTTCACCAGTTTGGTGGGGATTGGCAACATGCCCCACTCGGGCATGCCGGGGCCGCCCTGGGGGCCGGCGTTGCGCAGCACCAGCACGGTGTTTTCAGTGACATTGAGATCGGGGTCGTCAGTGGCTTTTTTCAGGGTGGGGTAGTCGTCAAACACCAGGGCCGGACCGCTGTGTTTGAGGAATTTTTGCGCGCAGGCGCTGGG
The DNA here is from genome assembly GCA_031379255.1 of Rhodoferax sp. GTDB lineage: Bacteria > Pseudomonadota > Gammaproteobacteria > Burkholderiales > Burkholderiaceae_C > JANYCG01. The sequence continues at coordinate 4,922 of JANNEZ010000164.1, forward strand.
TTTGATGACGCAACCATCCGGCGCCAGATTGCCTTTGAGCACGGCCAGCGCGCCTTCGTTGTAGATGGCGTTGCTCAGCGGGCGGATGACGTCGTCGTTGTGGACTTGCGCGCCTTCGATGTTTTTGCCAAGGTTTTGGCCGGTAACGGTGAGCGCGTCGAGCTTCAGGTGGCCGGTGAGGCGGCTCATCAGCGCCGTCATGCCGCCGGCGAAGTAGAAGTCTTCCATCAAATACTCTTTGCCGCTGGGCCGGATGTTGGCGATGACCGGCACCTTTCGGCTGGCGGCGTCAAAGTCAGACAAATCGACTTCGCAGTGTTTGCCGGCGCGGCGCGACATCGCCACCAGGTGCACAATGGCATTGGTCGAGCAACCCATGGCCATGGCCACCACGATGGCGTTCAAAAAAGAGTCGCGCGTGAGCATGCGCGC
>JANNEZ010000165.1:0-1658 GCA_031379255.1 Rhodoferax sp.
TGGCCGGGAATGGATGGCGATTCGGGACATGGACGTCGCCGCAGCCGTGATCGGCATCCGGCCGATGTACGCCAAATTGAGCGCCTTTGCCGTCAGCTCGTTCATCGTGGGTGTGGCGGGCGGTTTGTGGGGCTTTGTGCACTTGGGTTCCTGGGAGCCGGCAGCATTTTCAATCGACCGCTCTTTTCAGCTTTTGTTCATTGTCATCATTGGCGGCATGGGATCCATCATGGGCGCATTCTTTGGCGCCGCCTTCATTGTGATCTTGCCCATTTTCCTGAACCAGGTGCTGCCGCTGTTTGGGCAAATTGTGGGAATAACGATTTCAACCGCGGCCATAACCCACGCGGAATTCATGATTTTTGGCGCCTTGATTGTCTGGTTTTTGATTGTCGAGCCACATGGTCTGGCGCGCCTTTGGAGCATTGGAAAGCAAAAATTGAGGTTGTGGCCCTTCCCCCATTGAGGCCTGACCGTGGGTAATCGGGTAAATCCCGATACGGTAATGAGTTCGTGTTCGTTAAACCTAAGCACCTCGTGCTTTAACTTTAGGAGTCTTTTATGAAAATGCGTCATCTTGCTCTGGCGGCTGCGCTGGTAGCCGTTGGCTCCTCGGCATTTGCCCAGGCCAAAGAGCAGTTTTTCCCCTCGCTGGTATACCGAACTGGCGCCTACGCGCCCAATGGTGTGCCATTTGCCAATGGTTTTGCCGACTACATGAAGCTGGTCAACGCCAAAGGCGGCATCAACGGCGTCAAGGTGCTGGTTGAAGAATGTGAAACCGGCTACGCGACCGACAAGGGCGTTGAGTGTTACGAGCGCCTCAAAGGCAAACATGGCGGCGCTACGGCGGTTCATCCGTTATCGACCGGCATTACCTTTGCTTTGACCGAAAAGGCCCCCGGCGACAAGATTTCGATATTGACTTCCGGTTATGGCCGCAGCGAGTCAGCCGACGGTGGCGTCTTCAAGTGGAACTTCCCGCTGGTCGGCACCTACTGGGTGGCGGCAGACGTGCTGGTGCAGGAAATCGCCAAAAAAGAAGGCGGGCTTGACAAGCTCAAAGGCAAGAAAATCTCTCTCGTGTACCACGATAGCCCCTACGGCAAAGAGCCCATCGCCTTGTTGCAAGAGCGGGCTGCGGCCCATGGCTTCGTTTTGAGCCTGCTGCCAGTGACCCACCCCGGCGTCGAGCAAAAAGCCACCTGGCTGCAAATTCGCCAGAACCGGCCTGACTATGTTCTGCTGTGGGGTTGGGGTGTGATGAATTCGACCGCCATCAAGGAAGCGGTGGCCACTGGTTACCCGCGCGAAAAAATGTATGGCGTGTGGTGGTCCGGCGCAGAGCCTGATGTGCGGGACGTCGGCGCCGGCGCAAAGGGATACAACGCGTTGGCGCTGCAACACGGGGCCGACCTCAATGCCAAAGTCACCCAAGACATATTGACCATGGTGCACGGCAAAGGCCAGGGCACGGGCCCCAAAACCGAAGTCGGCGAAGTGCTGTACATGCGCGGATTGTCAGCTGCCATGTTCTCGGTGGAAGGCGTTCGCGCTGCCCAGGAGCGTTTTGGCAAAGGAAAAGTGATGTCCGGAGAGCAGGCGCGTTGGGGTTATGAAAACCTGAATCTGACACAAGCCAAACATGACGGTCTGGG
>JANNEZ010000514.1:0-7867 GCA_031379255.1 Rhodoferax sp.
GACCTGTACCTCGATGCCTGGGTGAAAACCAAACTCACCGAAATGCCCAACCTGGCCTACGTGCCCGTCATTTCAGACGCCCTGCCCGAAGACGCCTGGGTGGGCCGCACCGGCTTCGTGCACGCCGCCGTGGCGCAGGACCACCCGGACCTCTCGGGCCACCAAGTCTACGCCTGCGGCGCACCCATTGTGGTGGACTCGGCGCGCGCGGCCTACACCACCCAATGCGGTTTGAGCCTGGATGATTTTTATGCGGACGCCTTCACCACTGAAGCCGACAAACATGCAGATAAACCTGCTGACAATGCCGCCGCCAAACCGGTCCAGACCAGCGCAACCTGAACACCAGACACCATGAAAAACACTACACATTCAAGCGGCATTCGCCATCAGGTTGCGCTTTTTTCAGCCATGGTTGGCTCAATGCTGTTGGGCGCCAACCCCGCAATAGCTCAAAGCTTTCCAAACAAGCCGATCCGCTGGATCGTTGTCGCCCCGGCCGGCTCCTCGCTTGACGTCATCGCGCGTTCGATGCAGGACAAACTGCGCGAAACGCTCGGCCAACCCATCGTGATTGAAAACCGCCCGCAGGCCGGTGGCACGGTGGGCAGCAGCGAAGTGGCCAAAAGCGCGCCCGACGGCCACACGTGGCTCTTGGGTTTCAACGGCCCGGTCGCCTTTGCGCCGCACCTCTACAGCAAGCTCAGTTACGACCCGCTGAAAGATTTGGCGCCGGTGGTGCTCACCACGTCACAGCCCAACATCCTGGCCGTCAACGCCAACTTTCCCGCGAACAACACCAAGGAGTTGATCGCCCTGCTCAAGGCCAACCCCGGCAAATTCAACTTCGCCTCGGTCGGCAACGGCTCCTCATCGCACCTGTCGATGGAATACCTCAAAGCGCTGACCAACACCTTTGCCGTCCACATTCCGTTCAATGGCGGGCCGCCGGCAGCGCTGTCCACCGCCAGTGGCGACACGCAGATCCTCGCCACCGTGCCGACCCTCATCATGCCGCAGGTGCGCGCCGGTCGTATGAAGGCGCTGGCCGTGACGGGCAAGACACGTTATGCGCTCACACCCGAGTTGCCGACACTGGCCGAGAGCGGCGTGAAAGAACTCGCCGGTTTCGAAGCCATTGCCTGGAACGGCGTGCTGGTGGCCGCAGGCACACCCCGCGCCACGATTGACCGCATCAATGCCGCTGTGAACGCGGCCATGAAAGACCCGGCGACGGTGCAGCGGCTCAAAACCGCCGGCCTCGACACCGTGGGCGGCACGCCCGACGAATTTGCAAAGTTGATTGCGGACGACTTCGCAAAATGGGGGCCGATCATCAAACGCAGCGGCGCCAAGCTGGACTGAGGCCATGAAACAACCAATCGCCTTCCTCAGCCTGTTGCTGCTCACGGCCAGCGCGTGGGCTCAGAATCCAGCGCCATCCGCCAAACCCATTCGTCTCATCGTTCCCTACGCGCCTGGCGGGCCGATTGACGTGACCGCCCGCGCGCTGGCCGAACGTGTGAAGGATTCCCTGGGCACCGTCATCATCGACAACCGCCCCGGCGCGGGTGGCAACATCGGCGCCGACGCTGTCGCCAAAGCCGCGCCAGACGGCTTCACCATCGGCATCGCCGCCACCGCCACGCACGGCGTCAACCCGTGGCTCTACAGCAAGATGCCGTATGACGCCGCCAAAGACTTCGCACCCATCACGCAAATGCTGCGCGTGCCCAATGTGCTGGTGATGAATGCCGACACGGCGGCGCGGCTCAAGATCAACAGCGTCAAAGACCTCATCGACTATGCCAAGGCCAACCCGGCGAAGCTTAACTATGGCAGCGGCGGCAATGGCAGCGCCGGGCACCTGGCGGGTGAAATGTTCAAGGCGCAGGCAGGCGTGTTCGTCGTCCACATTCCCTATAACGGCGGCAACCCGGCGCAGCTCGCTTTGCAAGGCGGGCAAGTCGATTTCAATTTTGACAACCTGGCCACCGCCGCGCCGGGCATCCGATCCGGCAAACTCAAGGCGATTGCCGTCACCACGTTGACGCGCTCACCCGCTCTGCCCGACGTGCCACCGGTGGCCGACACCTTGAACGGCTTCGCCATCGACACCTGGTGGGGTCTGGTCGCGCCCGCCGCCACGCCGCGCGATGTTGTCGCCAAACTGAATCAGGCTTTTGTTGCGGCGCTGAAGTCGCCCGAAACCAGGACCCGGTTTGCGACGCTGATGGCGGAGCCCGTGGGCAATTCAAGCGACGAGTTTGCGACGTTCATGAAGGCGGAACTGGCCAAATATGAGAAAGTTGTCAAGGCATCGGGTGCCAAGGTGGATTGAGCTCCCGGGTTGCAAAGGCAACGCAAGCCCTTTGGCGATTCTGACTCCGCTATAGGCCCAAGCACCGTTGAAACCGTCAATGTGTTTTTGAAAACGGCACACCAATCGCCATGGTCGCTGCCAACAATCGTTTATCCAGCGTCCACAATTGGCAGCCCGCATTCAGCAGGGCTGAAGCCAGCAAATGCGCGTCGATGTAGCCTATGCCGATCCCGTGCAAGGCGTGACGCTCAATCAGCTCCAGCACTTCTTTGTCGGTGGCAACGGTTGCCGCAGGCAGACCCCGCAAGGCCCGCAACACATTCTGGCGTTGCTGCAAATTGCCCAAAGCCAGTTCACCGACCACATACGGGTGAGTCAACACCTGGCTTTGCTGCAGCAGGTTTGCCAGCTCTGAGTTGCCTTGCCTCAGGTGGTCCACCCACACCGAGGTATCGACCAGGATCATGCCTTCGATCCGGGTTTGACTCCTGTTTTGGTCTGGCGGCGCGGCGGCGCCTCAAACTGGGGTTGTGAACCTCCCAACAACGCAAGCCGCTTGGCGCTTTCGCGCTCGATCAGGGCCTTGAGCGCCTCACGCACCAAAGCTGATTTTTCCTTGAGGCCGGTGAAGAGCTGGGCCTCTGACAACAATTGATCATCAAGGGCCAAAGTTGTGCGCATGGCTTATTCCTTTTCTATCCAAACAGGCACAAATTATGGCATCTTTTGATGCCATTATCGATGCCTTTGATCGTGTTCACTTTCACCAGGCAGCGCCTGGCGTACGGCTCGAACCTACACTATCACTCCGACAACCTGCCGTTGAGCCACTGGAGACGCACCCCCATGAAAACCAAAGCCGCAGTCGCCTGGAAAGCTGGCGCGCCCCTGACCATCGAAACCGTTGACCTCGAAGGCCCGCGCGCGGGGGAGGTGCTGGTGGAAATCAAGGCCACCGGCATTTGCCACACCGACTACTACACGCTCTCGGGCGCGGACCCGGAGGGGCTGTTCCCGGCGATCCTCGGGCACGAAGGCGCGGGTGTGGTGGTGGACGTGGGCGCAGGGGTGACCACGCTCAAAAAGGGCGACCACGTCATTCCGCTCTACACACCGGAATGCCGCAGCTGCAAGTTCTGCCTCTCGCGCAAAACCAACCTGTGCCAGTTGATTCGCGGCACACAGGGCAAAGGCCTGATGCCCGACGCGACGAGCCGCTTCAGCCTCGATGGCAAGCCGCTGTTGCATTACATGGGCACTTCGACGTTCAGCAACTACACCGTGGTGCCTGAGATTGCACTCGCCAAAATCCGCGAAGACGCCCCCTTTGACAAGGTGTGTTACATCGGCTGCGGTGTCACCACCGGCATCGGCGCGGTCTTGTTCACGGCGAAAGTGGAAGCCGGCGCGAATGTGGTGGTGTTCGGGCTGGGCGGCATTGGCCTGAACGTGATCCAGGGCGCGAAGATGGTAGGCGCTGGCAAGATCATTGGCGTAGACCTGAACCCGGCGCGCGAAGCCATGGCGCGCAAATTCGGCATGACGGACTTCATCAACCCGAAAGACACTGAAAACGTGGTGGACCGCATCGTGCAACTCACCGACGGCGGCGCCGACTACAGCTTTGAATGCATTGGCAACACGAAGGTGATGCGCCAGGCGCTGGAATGCACCCACAAAGGTTGGGGCCGCAGCATCATCATCGGTGTGGCCGAAGCGGGGGCGGAGATTTCCACCCGGCCCTTCCAGCTGGTGACAGGCCGCAAGTGGGAAGGCAGCGCCTTCGGCGGCGCGCGCGGCCGCACCGACGTGCCGAAAATTGTCGACTGGTACATGGAGGGAAAAATCAACATCGACGACCTGATCACCCACACCCTGCCGCTGGAGCGCATCAACGAAGGGTTTGACTTGATGAAACGCGGCGAGTCGATTCGCGGCGTGGTGGTGTACTGAGCGCAGCAGCAAATGTGATCAATAATTAACACCCATGTTAATTATTTTGGTTTTCAAGCGGATTTTTGCGGTTTTTTAAGAAAAATCGGGCATGAAGTCACGATTAATATAGAGTTTTAGCTATTATTTATATAGCAAAATCCATTCCATGAATACCTTTCAACCTCTGCGCCGCATCCAGGCAGGTGTACTCGACGTGGCCTGTTTCGAGGCTGGCCCCGCCGATGGCCCGCCGGTGTTTCTCATGCACGGATTTCCTTACGACGTGCACAGTTATGTGGACGTGGCGCCGCTGCTGGCCGCGCAAGGCTGCCGTGTCTATGTGCCCTACCTGCGCGGCTTTGGTCCCACTCGCTTCTTGAGCGACGCCACCCCGCGTTCGGGTGAACAGGCCGCTTTGGGCGCCGACCTGCTGGCGCTGATGGACGCCTTGAACGTGCCGCAAGCGGTGTTGGCCGGGTACGACTGGGGAGGCCGCGCCGCCTGTGTGGTGGCCGCGCTGTGGCCCGAACGCTGCAAGGGCCTGGTCTCCTTCAACAGCTACAACATCCAGAACATCGCCCGCGCGATGGTGCCCGACACCGCGGCCAACGAACACAGCCTGTGGTACCAGTATTATTTTCACAGTGAGCGCGGGCGTGCGGGCCTGGCCAAAGACCGGCGCGGCATTTGCCGGCTGCTGTGGCAACTCTGGTCGCCCACCTGGCGCTTTGACGAGGCCACGTTCGAGCGCAGCGCCGCCGCCTTTGACAACCCGGATTTTGTCGACGTGGTGATCCAGTCCTACCGCCACCGCTTTGCATTGGCCGCCGGTGATCCGGCCTATCTTGACATCGAGCAGCGCCTGGCCGCGCAGCCCGCCATCGGTGTGCCCAGCATCACCTTCGACGGCGCAGACGATGGTGTGCGCCCGCCGGCACCCGCCTCGCAGCACGGGCACCTGTTCACCGGCAAGCGTTCACACCGCCTCGTCCCCGGCGTAGGCCACAACATGCCACAGGAGGTGCCACAGGTGTTTGCCGATGCGGTGATGGAGCTGGTCACAATGGCGTGACACCGCCCCGCGCAACAGGAGATTCAAGATGAACACCACCATGGCGCACAACCTGAACGACGAAGAGGCGCGCGCTGAGGCATTCTCTTTGCCGCTGGAGCGCATCGACGTGAGCAAGCCGCGCCTGTTTGCGGCCGACACCGTGGGCCATTATTTCGAGCGCCTGCGCCGGGACGCGCCGGTGCACTGGCAGACCAACCCGGTAGTGGGCGGCTTCTGGTCGGTCACGCGCTACCAGGACATCATGGAGGTTGACACCCATCAGGCCGTCTTTTCATCCGATGCTTCGCTGGGCGGCATCTCGATTGTGGATTTCCCGCTGGAGAGTGGCGGCTCCAGCTTCATCGCGATGGACCAGCCGCAACACGACGCGCAGCGCAAAACCGTGAGCCCCATCGTGGCGCCGGGCAATCTCGCGTCCATGCAGGACACCATTCGCGCGCGCACCGCCCAGGTGCTCGACGGCTTGCCGCGCAACGAGCCCTTCAACTGGGTCGAGCGGGTGTCGGTCGAGCTGACGACGCAGATGCTGGCGACCCTGTTTGATTTTCCGTTTGAAGACCGCAAACTCCTGACCTGGTGGTCTGATGTGACCACCAACCCGGTCGGCCCGGGCCGCCTGGTCGAAACCCTGGAAGCGCGCCAGGCCGAACTGGACCAATGCCTGGCCTATTTCACCCGGCTGTGGAACCAGCGGGTGAACGCGCCGCCGCGCAACGACCTGATCTCGATGCTGGCGCATTCCCCCGCCACGCGCCACATGTCGCCGGGCGAGTTTTTAGGCAACCTGGTTCTGCTGATCGTGGGCGGCAACGACACCACCCGCAACTCCATGTCCGGCGGCCTCCTGGCCATGGTGCAGCACCCGAAGGAACTTGCCAAACTGCGCGCCAACCCGGCGCTGGTCGAGAGTGCCGTGCCCGAGATCATCCGCTGGCAGACACCTCTGGCGCACATGCGGCGCACGGCCCTGGTCGACACCGAATTGGGCGGCAAACACATCAAGAAAGGCGACAAGGTGGTCATGTGGTACCTCTCAGGCAACCGGGACGAAACGGCGATTGAGCAGCCGAATGACTTCATCATCGACCGCGCCAGGCCACGGCAACATTTGTCCTTCGGGTTTGGCATCCACCGCTGCGTCGGCAACCGCCTGGCGGAGATGCAGCTGAAGATTTTGTGGGAAGAAATCCTGAAACGTTTCGAGACCATCGAAGTGCTGGGCGAGCCAACACGGGTGTTGTCGAACTTTGTGCGCGGGTACTCGCAGTTGCAGGTTCGCTTGCCTGCGTAGCCTGCCAAACTTCAGGGAAAAGACGCATTGACACGTTGTCGGCGTTTGGCAAAACTCTGCAAGGATCGCACGGCAATCGCGGTGCGAACCATTCCAATCCACAGGAGCATTGATGCAACAAGCCCGCAGACACTTCATCGGCGGCATGGCTGGCACTGCGGCCCTGTCGCTGGCGCCGCAGATGCTTGGTGCGCAACCGGCATGGCCTTCCAAACCCGTCAGGGTCATCGTCGGCTTTCCAGCAGGTGGTCTCACCGACGCGCTGGCGCGTGCTTACAGCGACTACGTCGGCCAAAAACTCGGCCAACCGTTTCTGGTGGACAACAAACCCGGCGCCAGCGGCATGATTGCCGGCGCCGAAGTCGCCAAAGCCGCGCCAGACGGCTACACGTTCTGGTTCACCATCACCGGCTCAACCAATCACAACCGTGTGTTTTACAAAAAGATGCCGTATGACCCCGACAAGGATTTTGTCCACGTCTCGGGTTTCCACGCCGGGCACCTGCCGCTGGCGGTGAATGCCGCATCACCCATCAAAAACATGAAAGACCTGGTGGAAATGGGTAAAAAACAGCGCATCACCATCGGCAACTATTCGCCGGGCTCGCTGCCGCACATGCTGGCGCAGCAACTGGGCAAGCTGTATGGGGTCGATGTGGAGGCCATTCCCTACCGCGGTGAAGCGCCGATGTGGGTGGATCTCGCCTCCGGCCAGATCACCGCCGCCATGGGCAGCATGTTGGCCATCAACCCGCACATCCAGTCGGGCAAGGTGCGCCCGATTGCCGTGCCTACGCGCGTGCGTTCACCACTTCTGCCCGATGTGGCCACTTTTGACGAGCAGGGCTTCAAAGAGCAGGTGTTCATCATTGAGGGCTGGATTGGCATGTTTGCCCCGGCGGGCACGCCGCGCGAGATCGTGCAGCGCATCTCGGCTCTGTGCCAGGAAGCGGCGGACACGCCGCGCGTCAAGGCCATCAACAAGAGTTTTGGCCTCAACGACAAACCCTGGACCGCCGACCAATTCGAAAAACTCGACAGGGAAAACAAACCCAACTGGATCGCCCTGGCCAAAGAGCTCAATGTGACGCTGGATTGAGGCCAGGCTGGTTATTCGCCCAAGTACGCCGCGCGCACCTTCGGATCGCTCAACATCGCCTTGGCGTCGCCGCTCATGGTGATCAGGCCCGATTCCATCACGTAACCCCGGTCGGCCAGCCCGAGGGCGCGGCTGGCGTTTTGC
>JANNEZ010000544.1:0-1969 GCA_031379255.1 Rhodoferax sp.
CGGCGCACGTGGTCTACCCGAAAGTCGATTCACGGCCGGCCGGTTTTTCGCCGAAGTGGCTCAATGACATCCTGCGCGGCCAGCTCGGGTTTGCCGGCGCGATTTTCAGCGACGATCTCTCGATGGCGGGCGCGCGCCTGATTGACGGCAAAGAAGTCTCTTACGCGCAAGCGGCGGTGGCCGCGCTCAACGCCGGGTGCGACATGGTGCTGCTGTGCAACCAGTCCGTCGACGGTGGCGAGGCGGTGGACGCGCTGATTGACGGTTTGAGCGAAGCCCTCCTCAAAGGCCATTCGCAGCCTCAAGGCGCCAGCGAAGAGCGCCGCCTGGCGCTGTTGCCGCAACTGCCCGCACACGCGTGGGACGAACTCATGACCAGCCCCGCCTACATGCAGGCGCTGGCTCTGGTGCCCTGAGGAGTCGCCGCCGCCATGGCCATACGCCTTGAGCTGCCGCCCGGAAAACCCGCCAGCGCCACGGTGCGCCGCACCAACCTCGCGCTGCAGGGCGGCGGATCACACGGCGCGTTCACCTGGGGCGTGCTCGATGCCTTGCTCGCCGACGGCCGCGTGGTGTTTGACGGCATCAGCGGCACCAGCGCCGGGGCCATGAATGCCGTGGCACTGGCGCACGGGTTCGCCTCTGTCCAGGGTAAACCCAAAGCCGACCCGCGCGAAGCGGCGCGTGAAGCGCTGGCGCACTTCTGGGAGGGCATCGTCGCGATGGGCGAAGTGACGTCGACCATCAGCAAAGCGCAGCGCGCGCCGTTTGACATCCTATTTGGCGGATTCGGCGCAATGAACGCCTTCGACGGGCTGGCCAGTGGTTTCAGCGATGCCGTCACCAGCTTCTGGAGCGGCACGGTGTCGCCCTACCAGAGCAACCCGCTGGACATCAACCCGCTGCGCGATTTTCTGGAGACGAAAATCGACTTCGAGCGCCTGGCCGCCCTCCATGCGCTCAAGGTGTTTGTGGTCGCCACTGCGGTTGCCACCGGCAAGGCCGAGGTGTTCACCGGCAAACGGCTGACCGCCAAAGCGGTGATGGCCTCGGCCTGCCTGCCCACCGTGTTCCGGGCGGTGGAGATCGACGGCGAGCACTATTGGGACGGCGGTTTCGCTGGCAACCCGGCGATCCACCCGCTCATTTACAACTGCGAAAGCCGCGACATCGTGCTGGTGCAGATCAACCCGATCAAGCGCGACAAATTGCCCACCACCGCCGGGGAAATCATGGACCGCGTGAACGAGATCACCTTCAATGCAGCCCTGATCGCCGAAATGCGCGCCATCGATTTCGTCAAGCGCCTGCTGGCCGAAGGCAAACTCGATCCGAAGCGCTACAAAAACGTATTAATGCACCGCATCGATGGCGGCGAAACACTAGAGGCCTTTCACGCCTCGACCAAAGCCCAGACCGACGGCCATCTGATCCATACCCTGCACGGGCTCGGTGTTGCCTGCGCGAAAGACTGGCTGGGCAACACCTTCAACCGCCTGGGCGTGGCCTCGTCCATCAACGTCGCGCACGACTACCTGGACGACCTGCGCGTGCCCGCCAAATAACTGGCGTTTGCACCCGGGAAATCAGGGCGACCGGTGCAGGCGCGGCGATGACAGCGCCACGATCTGGTCGCCGGTGGCGTCGTCAACGGCTTTGTGTTTGGCGAGCAGATTGGCGGCAGCCAGCGCCAGCCGCAGGTCTTTCACGTCTTTCACGGTGGGCGCCACGCGGATCTGCGCCAGGGCCGCGTCCACATTGCCACCTTTGACCAACGCGGCCACTTTGACAGCCCAGGCGCTTTGGCGTGACATGCGGCAGACGCTGCGGCGGCCCTTGCCCCGGTATCAGGCCAGCGCGGGAATGCGCAGCTTCTGGCCAGGGTAAATCTTGTCGGGGTGGCTGAGCATCGGCTTGTTGGCTTCAAAAATCACCGGGTACTTGCCGGCGTTGCCGTAGTAGGTTTTGG
>JANNEZ010000076.1:0-8666 GCA_031379255.1 Rhodoferax sp.
TGCCGATGCGGCGCTGCAGGAACTCGGCGCCGATCATGTCGGCCAGGCTTATGTCACCGCCACCGTCACCGTGTGGGACGAGGATGCGGCGCTTGCGGCCGAAAAGCTGCGACTGGTCGAGAAGGTCATCCAAGGCCGCGACTTTACCGTGATCGTCGAAGGCATGAACGCGGTCGAGGCCTGGCTCGGCTCGCTCCCCGGCCATGTCTACGCCAATGTCCGGACACCCCCAATCTCCACGCTCAACCTTGCCCACATGATCCCCCTCTCAGCCGTGTGGGCCGGGCCGGAACGGGACGAGCATTTGGCCGCACCCCCGCTGTTCTATGCGCGGACGGAAGGTTCGACCCCGTTCCGGTTTTCACTCCATGTCGGCGACGTCGGCCACACGCTGATCGTCGGGCCGACTGGAGCGGGCAAGTCGGTGCTGCTCGCGTTGATGGCATTGCAGTTTCGCCGCTACGAGGGAGCACAGGTCTTCGCCTTCGACTTCGGTGGCTCGATCCGCGCGGCCGCGATCGCCTGCGGCGGCGACTGGCAGGATCTCGGCACGTCGCTTGCGGGTTCTGGCCTCGCCGACGATGGTGCAGGCGCAGTGCTGTTGCAGCCACTGGCGCGTATCCATGAGCCGGCAGAACGCAACTGGGCCGCCGAATGGCTCCAGGCGATCCTCACCGGCGAAGGCGTTACCGTCGATCCCGCGACCAAGGAGCATCTCTGGTCGGCGCTGACCTCGCTCGCCACTGCGCCGGTCGCGGAACGCACGCTTACCGGACTTGCCGTGCTGCTTCAGTCGCAGGCGCTGAAACAGGCGCTGGCACCCTATTGCATCGGCGGGCCGTTCGGACGGCTGCTCGATGCCGAAAGCGAACATCTGGGCGAAGGCAGTTTTCAGGCCTTCGAAACCGAGGGGCTGACGGGCTCGGCAGCGGCACCTGCCGTGCTGTCCTATCTGTTCCACCGGATCGAAGGGCGGCTCGACGGCTCGCCGACGATGATCATCATCGACGAGGGCTGGCTGGTACTCGACAGCCCGGCGTTTGCCGCGCAGCTGCGCGAATGGCTCAAAACGCTGCGCAAGAAGAATGCGAGCGTGGTGTTTGCAACCCAGAGCCTGGCGGACATCGAAAGCTCGGCAATCGCGCCCGCCATCATCGAGAGCTGCCCGACCCGGATATTCCTGCCCAACGAGCGCGCGGTCGAACCGCAGATCCTGAGCATCTATCGCCGCTTCGGGCTCAATGACCGGCAGATCGAGATCGTCGCGCGGGCGACCCCCAAGCGCGACTATTACTGCCAGTCGGCGCGCGGCAACCGGCTGTTCGAGCTGGGTCTGGGCGAGGTTGCACTCGCATACACCGCCACCTCGTCGAAGACCGACCAATTGGCGATTGCCGAGCTGACCGACGCACATGGGACGGCAGGCTTCGCCTCCGGCTGGCTGCGCCATCGCGGCCTCGGCTGGGCCGCCGACATGCTCCCTTCACCTGAACCCATTCCCCCCGCCCAAATGGGCCAACCCAAGGAGTAATGCCATGAAGTCCAGCCGTTTGCGTCAGATGCTCGCCGCCGGTGCCGCCGTGCTGTCGATGACCGCGACCGCACTCGTTCCCGCACCGGCCTATGCGCAGTTCGGCGGGATCGTTTACGATCCGTCGAACTACTCGCAGAACATCCTGACCGCCGCGCGCACGCTCGAGCAGATCAACAACCAGATCCGCCAGCTGCAGAACCAGGCGACCTCGCTGATCAACGAGGCGCGCAACCTCGAAAAGCTGCCGCTCGACATGCTCGCGCCGCTGCAACAGCAGATCCAGCAGACCCAGCAACTTCTCGCCCGCGCACAGGGCATTGCCTACGACGTCCAGCAGATCGAGCGCGACTTCGGGCGGCAGTACAAGGACATCGATCTGACCGGCAGCCAGCGGACCATGGTGCAAGGTGCCGAGAACCGCTGGCGGAGCAGCGTCGCCGCCTTCGAGGATGCCCTCAAGGTCCAAGCGGGTGCGGTCGGCAACATCGAAGGGTCGCGCACGGCGGTGCAGAGCCTCGTCACTGCGAGCCAGTCGGCAACCGGCGCGCTTCAGGCTGCCCAGGCCGGGAACCAGCTGCTGGCTCTCCAGGCGCAGCAGCTCGCCGACCTGACCGCGACTGTCGCCAGCCTCGGCCGCGCCCAGTCGCTCGATGCCGCCAATGCCGCTGCGGCCAAGGCGCAGGCCCGCGAGCAGCTCCGCCGCTTCCTTGCGCCCGGACGCGGTTATGTTCCGACCACCGCCCAGATGTTCCGGAACTGAGGCGATGGACACCAAGCTCTTCGCGCGGATCGGAGCGGGGGCGTTCGTCGCCATCGCGCTGACCATGTCCGTGCTTCAGCTGCGCGAAGAGCGCCCGACGGCCCTGCCCGAGGTGATCACCGTCTGGGAACCGGATGGCGATCCACTGCCCGGCCAGCTGCGCGCCTGTTCAGCGATGGGTGAACTCGCGCTGTCCTCGCCCGACTGCCGCGCGGCATGGGCCGAGAAGCGGCGGCGGTTTCTCGGGGTCGGGAGCGACGCCAGCGAGCCAGCCGTGGATGCGGCCGCGCCGCCGCCAGTGACCGAACCCCAACCAGCAAAGGGCCTCTGACATGGGTGGCACCGGCGTCGTCGACCGCTTCCTCGACATCTTCTCGCGCTACATCGACAGCGGGTTTGGGCTGCTCTCGGGCGAGGTTGCGTTCATCGCGACCACCCTGATCGTCATCGACGTGACGCTGGCCGCGCTGTTCTGGTCCTGGGGCGAGGCGGACGACGTGCTCGCACGGCTCGTCAAGAAGACGCTGTTCGTCGGAATCTTCGCCTACATCATCGGCAACTGGAACAACCTCGCGCGCATCGTCTTCGAGAGCTTCGCAGGCCTTGGCCTCAAAGCCAGCGGCACCGGCTTCACCGCTGCCGAACTGCTGCAACCGGGCCGGGTCGCACAAGTCGGCCTCGATGCGGCGCAACCCATGCTCACTGCGATTTCCGACCTGATGGGCTTCGTCAGCTTCTTCGAAAATTTCCTGCAGATCATCATCCTGCTTGTCGCGTGGGCGATTGTCATCATCGCCTTCTTCATCCTGTCGATCCAGCTGTTCATCACCCTGATCGAGTTCAAGCTGACCACGCTTTGCGGATTCGTGCTGATCCCGTTCGGGCTGTTCGGCAAGACTGCGTTCATGGCCGAACGGGTGCTCGGCAATGTCGTGTCGAGCGGCATCAAGGTGCTGGTGCTCGCGGTGATCGTTGGCATCGGATCGACCATCTTCTCAGAGTTCACGAGCGCCATCACTGGCGAGCCGACCATAGAAGACGCACTGTCGATCATGCTTGCAAGCCTTGCGCTGCTTGGCCTTGGCATTTTCGGTCCCGGCATTGCCAATGGCATCGTCTCGGGCGGGCCGCAGCTGGGCGCAGGTGCCGCCGCCGGAACCGCGCTGCTTGCTGGCGGTGTCGCAGCCGGAGCAGTTGCCGGTGCGCGGATGGCAGGTGGTGCAGTCGCCAGTGCCGCGTCTAACGTCGCGCACGGCACATCGCGCGCGGCAGGCGGTGCCACCATGGCCTATGCCCTGGGCTCAGCCGGCAAGTCGGGCGGGGCTGCGGTTGGCTCTGGGATGGCCGCAGTGGGCGAAGCCGCCGTCGGCGCTGCAACCTCGCCACTGCGCAAAGCGGGCGAGGGCATGAAGCAGTCGTTCCGCGAAGGCAGCCGCGCCGCAATCACCAACACCGGCGGCAGTATCACGCCTGGACCGAACACGCGGCCTTCGCCGCCACCAGCGGCAAGCGCGGGCCAGCCCGCCTGGGCCAAAGCGATGAAGGACCGGCAGACCATCGCCCATGGCGCAACCATCGCCGCCCATACGCTCAAATCTGGCGACAGCCATGGCGGCGGGGCTTCCATCGACACTTCCGAAAAGGACTGATTGCCATGTTCCGACGACCCTCGATCCGCTACGGCAAGACCCCAGAGCCCGAAACGCCCTACCAGCGCGCCGCGCAGGTCTGGGACGAACGGATCGGCTCCGCGCGCGTCCAGGCGCGCAGCTGGCGTCTCGCCTTCTTCGGCGCGCTCGGCCTCTCGACCTGCCTCACTGCCGGGATCATCTGGCAGGGCGCACGCGGGTCGATCATCCCCTGGGTGGTCCAGGTCGACAAGCTGGGCGAGGCACAGGCGGTGGCACCCGCCGATGCCGGATACACGCCCTCGGATCCGCAGGTCGCGTTTCATCTGGCGAGGTTCATCGAGCAGGTCCGCGCGATCCCCGAAGACCCGATCATCGTCCGGCAGAACTGGCTGCGTGCCTACGATTTCGCGACCGACAAGGGCGCGCTCGCGCTCAACGATTATGCGCGGACCAACGATCCGTTCGCATTGATCGGACGGGAACAGGTCGGTGTGGATGTCACCAGCGTGATCCGGGCCTCGCCGACGAGCTTCCGCGTGGCCTGGGTCGAGCGCCGCTACCGCGACGGCAGTCTCGCCGAAACGAGCCGTTGGACGGCGATCCTGACCATCGTCGTCCAGACCCCGCGCACCCCCGATGCCCTGCGCAAGAACCCTCTCGGCATATTCGTCAACGCCATCAACTGGTCGAAGGAACTCGGATCATGATCAGCAAATTTACAGCGGCAAACCGCCGCCTCGCCTTCGCCTTGCTCGCCGCGAGCACCGCGCTTGCTTCCCCCACGCAGGCCCAAACACAAGCCACGCACCAGCCTGCTGCGTCTGCGATTTCCAACGAAACATCGCAGGCGCTCAATTCCGAGCCTGCGGTCGTTGTGATCCCCGTGCCGCTTCCGCTTCCCGGCCAGCTGAAACAGTTTCCGCAGCGAACCCCTCCCTACGCTGCGGGCCGCTCCCGCCCGTCCTTGCCCCGGGACAGGGTGGGAGCGGCGATGGAGGCCGCGCGGGTACAACCCGAGCGCACCGGATTCATCAATGCGATCCAGGTCTTTCCCTACACCGAAGGCGCGCTTTACCAGGTCTATGCCAAGCCCGGCCAGGTGACCGACATCGCGCTGCAGGAAGGCGAACAACTGGTGGGCTCTGGACCGGTGGCGTCAGGCGACACCGTGCGCTGGATGATCGGCGATACGGTCAGTGGAACCGGCCCGGCTTCGCGGGTTCACATTCTCGTCAAGCCCGTTCGCCCCGACATCGCGACCAATCTGGTGATCAACACCGACCGGCGGACCTATCATCTCGAACTGCGCGCCAATCCGTCGGTCTATATGGCTTCGGTCTCCTGGACTTATCCGCAGGACGAATTGATCGCCTTGCGCAGGGCCCGCGCCGAAGCGATTGGAGCTGCGCCAGTCGCGGCGGGCATGGATCTCTCGACGCTGAATTTCCGCTATGCGATCGACGGTGACCGCCCCGACTGGCGGCCGCTGCGCGCGTTCGATGACGGCGTCCGCGTTTTCATCGAGTTTCCCGAAAGCATCGCGCAGGGCGAACTGCCACCACTGTTCGTGATCGGTGCCAAAGGAGAGGATGAGCTCGTAAACTACCGGGTCTCGGGGCGCTACATGATCGTCGACCGGCTGTTCGCTCGCGCCGAACTCCGACTTGGCGGACGCAAGGGCCAGCAGTCTGTGCGGATCGTTTCCAACCGGCGGGGGCGGGCATGAACGGCGAGGACCAGGCCGAGCGCACCGAAGCGCCGCCCGTCGATCCCGAGAGCGCGGTCAAGCTGCGCGGCGATCCGCCGCGCGTGATGCGCCTGTCGAGAAAAGCCATCGGCATCGCCTCGGCGAGCGGGTTTGCGCTGATCGGCGGTGCGCTGATCTATGCGCTTCAGCCCGAAGGTCGGAAGGGCGCCGATGAACTCTACAACACCGATGGTGTGGCGGTTGCCGACAATCTCGCGGGCGCGCCCAAGGATTATGGGCAGGTGCCCAAGCTTGGCCCGCCGCTTCCCGGAGATCTCGGCAAACCGATCCTCGATGCCCAGCGGCGCGGCGACATGGCGGTCATGCCGCCGGTTGGCGGGCCGCAATCCGCCACACCCAATCCTGCCGTGAGTGCCGCCGAAGCGGCCCGGCAGCGCACCGAGCAGGAACGAGAAGCTGCACGCGGCAGCCGCCTGTTCTTCGGCGGAGGGGTTCAGGGGAATGCAGGAACGGGCTTTGCCAGCCTGCCTGAAGCAGCTGAAAGTCCTGCCTCTACTCCCACAGCCGCGCCCCAATCCCATGCGACGCGGCGACAGGCATTTCTGGAGCGCGCCAGCGACAAGCGCACTGTATCGGCCGAGCGACTGTCCGGATTGACCTCGCCAAACATATTGCAGGCGGGCTCAATCATCCCGGCGGCACTCATCACTGGTATCCGCTCTGATCTCCCCGGGCTGGTGACAGCGCAGGTCACCCAGAATGTCTATGACAGCCCGACCGGGCGCATCCTGCTGATCCCGCAAGGCTCGCGCCTGATCGGCGACTATGACGCCGATATCGCGTTCGGACAGAGCCGCGTCCTGCTCGCTTGGAACCGGCTGATCCTCCCCGATGGAAGGTCGATCGTGCTCGACCGCCAGCCAGCGTCCGACCCGCGCGGCTTTGCCGGATTGCAGGATGGGACCAATTACCATTGGGGCGGGGTGCTCAAGGCCGCTCTGGTCTCGACGCTGCTTGGGTTTGGGGCGGAACTTGGTTCAGGCAATGACGGCGAACTGACCCGTGCCGTTCGGCGAGGAACGCAGGACAGCGTCAACCGCGCGGGCGAGCAGATTGTCAGCCGGGAATTGAGTGTGCGCCCGACGCTCACCATTCGACCGGGATTTCTGGTGAGAGTCATCGTGACGCGCGATCTGGTCCTCGCGCCCATGGGGGGCGGGCTATGACACGTTTGAAACTTACCGATTTGGCCGATGAGAAGCCGGTGCGGGTGACGATCGAGCTAACGGCACGGCTGCACCGTGAACTCGCTACCTATGCAGTCGCAGTGAACGCCGGTGAGGCCAAAAGCGCGCCCTCGATTGAAAGGATCATACCGCCGATGCTCGAACGCTATATTGGCGCGGACCGGGAATTTGCAAAGGTACGAAAAACCATCACCCGAGTTTGATCGAAGGGTAGCGGTCTTTCAGCAGCTTGAAAAAATACTTGAGCGCGCCATTCTCATTATCCTCGTGCCAATAGACTGAAAAATCGAGGTGTGCCTGTCCAATGGCGTCATGAACTTCCTTGAAAATGACACCCGGCCAGGGAACCCCTCGCATGGAATCGGGGACGACCGTTGCGAAGCGCCCGAACTGCACGGTATTGAGGATCGTTTCGTGGCTTGCTTCCTGAAACAACGTGTTTGTCCGAAGACCCTGATCCAGCATCCGCGACGCCAGTTGCCTTGCGATGGCGACACCCATGCCATTTTGCGGCAGGACAATGGGCTCACGTTTAAGGTCTGACCAATGTACACGCTCATTACCAGCCAGCGCGTGGCTTTCTGGCAGCGCCAATAAGAGCCGCTCCGACCACATAAACGCCTGCTTGATTCCGGCGCTAGTGAGGTCCGCTGCGACGATGGCGGCATCCAATGTTCGCAGCTGTAGTCCGTTGAGCAGATCGGCAGGATCCTTCTCAACGGCGTCAAATTGCACGTCCTTGTATCGGTTCAAATAATCGCCAATGCTCGCATGGAGATTGCCGCCGATAAGAGGGGAACTATAACCGATCGCGAGACGGCCCTGCTGCCCGTAACGCATATTCTTGGCAGTCGTGACAAGATTGTCCACATCGGTGACGATGCGTCTGGCGGTCGCGAGGAAAGTCTTCGCTGCCTCTGTGGGGCTGGCCCCATTGGTGGTCCGCTCGAAAAGTTTGATTCCAAGTCGGATTTCCAGTTCGGCTACCTTCTTGCTCAGCGTCGATTGTTTCGTGTTCAGCGCTTGGGCCGCACGCGCGAAGCTGCGACTGTCGGCTGTTTTTACCGCGTAGCGGAGCTGGCGAAGTTCAATTGACATCTTGCCTCAGTATTTCGTGAATGCGGAGACAATCGTCGCCTTGAGCGAACCACCATACTAGCGACAATGCCACAACGATGGTTAACCAAAACGGATGCACCCGAACAAAAAGACGAAACATTGTACTTGTAATTCTGCGGCAAACGCGAGCGGTTTAACCGTCACCTAACGATTCCAAAACGACTGAAAACCGGTGCAACTCTTAGTCTTAGTTGACGTACACGAGCACAACACAAAGAAAGAGCGGGATGCCATGTTACATTCGTCATGGGCCATCTTTTTATCACAAAGCCGCAGATGATACGCGGCAATTTTGAGACCTGAAGCATCCACGCAATCGCCCACAACCAACGATTGTGCGTTACGAGGGCAAAATGTTCGGCGGCGAAACTTGCTCCTCTTCCCGGCTGCCAGAAAATTGATAGTCATCCAAGCTGGATGTCCGGGCGCGCCACCACTGCGACAACGCCGATTCGGGACGGATGATGGGCGCGTCGCCCCGAGCGTCCAGATAGTAGCTCCGCGAGCCTTCGCAATTGCCAGCTAGGATCGGCGTCCGCCGCTGCGCCTTCTTGACGCGTGCGGTGTCGCGCGCGTGCGCTTCGCGGGTTACCTCAACGCGCCCCGCGTCGAGCTCTCGGGCCCGGCGGACGCACCGGACCACGTGGAGCGAGACGGCGCGGATCAT
>JANNEZ010000102.1:0-13808 GCA_031379255.1 Rhodoferax sp.
ATTGTCGACCCGCAATGAAGGCTGGGCCAACGTTTTGCTGGAGGCGATGGCTTGCGGCTTGCCGGTGGTAGCCACCGACGTCGGTGGCAACAAGGAGGTCGTTTGCCGCCAGGACCTCGGAGAAATTGTTCCTTTCGATGACCATGCGGCTTTGGTCCATGCCATTTCTGCGACTTTGGCCCGGACCTGGGACAAACGCGTGATTCGTGAGTACGCGGAGGCAAACACCTGGGGCAACCGGGTTTCGACTCTGGTGGGCGAGTTTCGGGCGTTGGCTCCTACCCTTCAGCAAGGCGGGCGAGCGTGAGCGGGCCAGGGTTCGCGCCTGACTGGCAAAATTCAGACCTATGAAAATTACTGTTATCGGCACCGGTTACGTTGGCCTGGTTTCGGGCGCCTGCCTGTCCGAGGTGGGCAACGACGTGATGTGCCTGGACGTTGACCCGGCGAAAATCAAGATACTGAAAGAAGGCGGCATCCCGATTTTTGAGCCGGGCCTGAAAGAAATGGTGCAGCGCAACGTCGCGGCCGGGCGCCTGCACTTCACGACCGACGTCGAACTTGCAACCCATTTCGGTACCGTTCAATTCATCGCCGTTGGAACGCCCCCGGGTGAGGACGGCTCAGCCGACATGAAATATGTTGTGGCCGCCGCCCAATGCATCGGACGTCACATGACCGACTACAAAGTCATTGTGGACAAAAGCACCGTGCCCGTCGGCACGGCCGACAGGGTGAAGTCCGCAGTGGCCGGCGAACTCACCCAACGCGGGATCGACATTCCGTTCAGCGTGGTTTCCAACCCGGAATTTCTTAAAGAGGGTGCTGCGGTGGAGGACTTCATGCGTCCCGACCGCATTGTGATCGGTTGCGCAGACGAAGCCGGCGTGCACTATATGCGCGGCCTCTATGCCCCATTCCAGCGAAACCATGACCGCCTGATCGTCATGGACGTCCGCAGCGCCGAGTTGACCAAATACGCTGCCAACGCCATGCTGGCGACACGCATCAGCTTCATGAATGAAATGGCGAATCTGGCCGAAAAACTGGGCGCCGACATCGAACAGGTGCGCCGGGGCATCGGCAGCGACCCCCGGATCGGTTATGACTTCCTCTACGCGGGTGCCGGATACGGAGGCTCGTGTTTCCCGAAGGACGTAAAGGCGCTCATCAAGACTGCAGCTGATGACGCAAACCTCGACCTCAAAGTGTTGCGAGCGGTGGAAACCGCCAACGATGCGCAAAAACATGTGCTTGGCGCCAAGGTCAAGTCGCGTTTTGGAGTGGATCTCAAAGGTCGGCATTTCGCGATCTGGGGTCTGGCCTTCAAAGCCAATACCGACGACATGCGGGAAGCAACCAGCCGGGAAGTGATCAAGGATCTGTTGGCTGCCGGTGCCACATTGTCGGCCTATGACCCCCAAGCGATGGCGGAGGCCAGACACTGCTTTCCCGATCAACCGGGTCTCGCCTTCGCGGACTCGCCGGTGGGCGCGTTGGAGAACGCGGACGCGCTGGTCATCGTCACGGAATGGAAGGAATTTCGCAGCCCTGATTTCGACGTGATCAAGAAAAAATTGAAAACGGCCGTCATTTTTGACGGCCGCAATTTGTACGATCCCAAGGCCGTGCGGGCCCTGGGATTTGAGTACCTCGCGATCGGGCGATGACCAGCGGCTGCCGTTGATATGGGTCTGTACACATCCTTGATCGCCAATTTCGTGTTTCCGGCGCAGGAATTCTTCAAGCGCCACGACACGGTTGCAGCGCATAAAAGAATGGATGAGGTTCAGTGGTGGCCCATGGAAAAGGTCGCCCACCTGCAACTTCAGCGGTTGCAGCAGCTGCTGACCGACGTGGCCCGTCATGTCCCCTACTACCGGGACCTTTTCCGCGACATCGCCTTTGACCCGGCCCAGCTGAAAAGTACGGCCGATCTGCAGCAACTGCCCTTTCTCACCAAATCCCTGATTCGCGCCAACACCGAAGGACTGAAACACGATCAGGCACAGGGACTTGCCCGCTTCAATACAGGGGGTTCGTCCGGAGAGCCGCTTATTTTCTTCATTGGCAACAAACGCGTCAGCCACGACGTCGCCGCCAAATGGCGCGCCACGCGGTGGTGGGGCGTGGACATAGGCGACCCGGAAATTGTGGTTTGGGGGTCGCCGATTGAATTGGGGAAGCAGGACCGCCTCAAGTACTGGCGCGACAAACTCATGCGCACCCGTTTGTTGCCGGCCTTTGAAATGTCCGAGCGCAAACTCGATGAATTCATTGCCACTATCCGGTCGGTCAAGCCGCGCATGTTGTTTGGCTACCCGTCAGCGTTGACGCTGATGGCGCGCCACGCACAAAAACGCAAGGTGTCCATGAACCAACTCGGGATCAAAGTGGCCTTTGTCACTTCAGAGCGTTTGTATGACGATCAACGTGCCGCCATCGGCGAGGTGTTTGGTTGCAAAGTGGCCAACGGTTACGGCGGACGGGATGCCGGATTCATCGCCCACGAGTGCCCCAGTGGCTCCATGCACCTGACGGCCGATGACATCGTCGTCGAAATCATCGGGGAAGATGGCACCGTGCAGCCTGCCGGCGTATCCGGAGAGATTGTGGTGACCCACCTGTCGACCAACGACTTTCCTTTCATACGTTACCGCACGGGCGACATCGGTGTCCTGGGCATGGAGCCGTGTGCCTGCGGCCGCGGGCTGCCGGTACTCAAGGATATCCAGGGCCGCAGCACAGATTTTGTGGTCGCCGCCGACGGAACCGTCATGCACGGTCTGGCGCTCATTTACATCCTGCGGGACTTGCCTGGCGTCAAGTCCTTCAAGGTGATTCAGGAGTCAAAAGAATTGACGCGGGTGCTTTTGGTGGTGGATGACGGCTTCAGTCCGGACGCCATCGCCCTCATCCAGCAGGGTTTCAAGCGACGCCTGGGTGAACAGGTTTCAGTGCTTGTCGACGTGGTCGATGCCATTGCCGCTGAAAAATCGGGCAAATTTCGGTACATTGTCAGCCATGCGTGACCTGCTGATCGCCGCCATTGTCATCGCCGGATGCGTTGCTGCGCTGCGCCAGCCATGGATCGGCATCATGCTCTGGACCTGGTTGAGCATCATGAATCCGCACCGCTACGCCTATGGTTTTTCATATAGCGCGCCATTGGCGATGATCACCGCGCTGTGTGTGGTTGTTGGACTGTTGATGGCAAAGGAGCGTGACTCGCCCTTCAAGGGCAAACCGATCGTGATCCTGGTCATATTCATGGTCTGGATGACGCTCTCCTGGTTGCAGGGTCTCGATGTCACGGGCGATTACGAGCAGTGGAAGAAAGTCATGAAGATCGACGTGATGTTGATCGTCGGGCTGATGCTGCTGCGCAGCAAGAAACATATTTTTGCGCTGCTGTGGGTCTGCACCGGCTCCATTGCACTGCTGGGCATCAAGGGCGGCGCCTTCACCATCGCTACCGGTGGCTCCTACCATGTCTGGGGCCCGCCGGGTTCGTTTATTAGCGGCAACAACGAGATTGCATTGGCCCTGGTGATGACGATTCCCCTGCTTCGTTTTCTGCAAACCCAGCTTCAAAAGCGGATCTGGAAAATGGGTATGACGGCGTCGATGATCTTGTGCGCCGCTGCCGCGCTGGGTTCCCAGTCGCGCGGCGCCTTGCTGGCCATCGCAGCCATGTCGGTTACGCTGTGGTGGCGGGCCAAAAACAAGTTTGCTGTTGGTCTGGGGCTGGTGATGGTGGCCATACCCCTGCTGGCGTTCATGCCGGACACTTGGGTCAACCGCATGAGCACGATTCAAACTTACGAAGAAGACCGTTCAGCGATGGGTCGCATCAGCGCCTGGTGGGTAGCCTGGAACATTGCGCTCAAATACCCGGCTGGTGTTGGTTTTGACCCGGCGACAGCCGAAATCTTTGCCCGGTTCTCACCCTACCCGGACATGGTGCATGCCGCGCACAGCATTTATTTTCAGATTTTGGGCAACCACGGCTTTATTGGCCTTGCCATGTTTCTGCTGATCTGGATCACGACCTGGCGCGCCGCCGAGCAGTTGAGAACAGCCAAGGATTTGCCGCCCGCTGCGCTTTGGGCGGCTGAGCTGGCATCCATGTGCCAGGTGTCATTGGTCGGGTTTGCGATTGGCGGCGCTTTTCTGAGCCTGGCTTATTTCGACCTGCCCTACAACATCGCCATTTTGATTATTTTGACCAAAGTCTGGGTCGACAAAAAGGGTTGGCTGACCGAGCCGGCCTATGCGCCGGGGTGGCGCACGATACCGGGCCTGGCCACCGGAACATCGGCTAAGCCAGCCCATGCATAAGCTTTTGTTTGGCGCGATGTCGCGGTCTGGTCCGGCGGCGCGGCTGTCGGTGCTCATTTTCCACCGCGTGCTGCCGCAGATTGACCCGCTTTTCCCCGATGAAATCGACGCCGAACGGTTTGACCGTGTTTGCGCCTGGCTCAAGACCTGGTTCAACGTATTGCCACTGGACAAAGCGGTTGTGCACCTGAAGGCGGGGACACTTCCCAACCGGTCCGCCTGCATTACCTTCGATGACGGGTACGCTGACAATTGCCAGGTGGCCCTGCCCATCCTCCAGCGCCACGGCGTTACCGCCACGTTTTTCATCGCGACCGGTTTTCTCGACGGTGGCCGGATGTGGAACGACACCCTCATCGAGACCGTGCGGGCAAGGAGCGGTGCCACCCTGGATGCCTCGTGCGCCGGTTTGGGCCAGTTCCAGCTGGATTCCATCCTTCAAAGTCGGCAGGTGATTGACAATTTAATCGCCAAGATCAAATACCTGGGCATTGCAGAGCGCATCCGTGTCACCCAGGAACTGGCTGATACAGCCAAGGTGGGGTTGCGCAACGATTTGATGATGAGCTCGGCCGAGGTCAAAACACTGCGCCAGGCAGGTATGCAAATTGGCGCCCACACCGTCTCACACCCGATTCTGGCGCGTTTGAGCGACGAGGAAGCCATGCACGAAATTCAGTCCAGCAAAGAGTTTCTTCAAGACTTGCTGGGCGAGCGGATTGGCCTCTTTGCCTATCCAAACGGCAAACCCGGTGAAGACTACTCGGCGCAAACCGTCAACCTGGTGAAGCAACTGGATTTCGACGCGGCGGTCAGCACCACCTGGGGCGCTACGGCAACGGGCGACGACCTGCTGCAAATCCGCCGATTTACGCCGTGGGACCGCTCAAAGTGGCGATTTGGCCTGCGCTTGCTGGCCAATTTGCGCGCCGGCTAAGCTGCGCGTCACACCTTGAAGGCCGGCTTGTGGTGGCGCAACCACTGCTCCAGCATCGTCAGGATCCAGACCATCTCGCCAAAATAACCGGGGTGTTCCGGCAGGCGTTGGGTCATCAGGGTCTGGACAAAATCACGCCGCACCACACCGCGTTCGGCAAGGCTGTGCAGTGATTCACTGGCCAGGGCGTTCAGCGCCGGCGTGGTGTTGGCCCACACGCCAAACGGCAGGCCAAACCCCTGTTTCTTCTTGGTGATGATCTCGTCGGGCAGGAAGCCCCGAAGCGCTTCCTTGAAAAACCAGCGCAGTTGTGACCCCTTGAGTTTGTATGCGGAAGGCAGTTTTTGCGAAAACGCCAGCAAGTGGTCGTCCAGCATCGGGAACCCGACACCGATTTGCGCCAGGCGGGTCGCGCCCATCACCTTGGGCAGGTCACATTCGGCCAGTGTGAAGCGCCAGTCGAAGGCCAGCTCCTGGTTCAGGAGGCTGGCGCCGTGGGTGGCCTGCCAAACGCCGCGCTGCAGATCCAGTGGGCGGGTGACATCCACCTGCGCCATCAGCTGCGGCGTCAAAACCTCAGCGGGGCCCAGCCGCATGATGAGGTTGTACATCTGCAGGCGGTCTGGCATTGGTACACGTGCCTGTTCAACGTAACTGCCCGCTTTTCGGGTGAGGGGAACAGCCGCCGCCGCACGGGTGCTGAGCACGGGCTCCAACAGGTTTTTTTTCAGCAAGCCGGGAACATGGTCGTACCAGCCGAACACGCGTTGTTTGGCATAACGTGAATTGCCGCCAAAGAGTTCGTCGCCACCGTCGCCTGCAAGCAGCCGTGTTACGCCATCTTCCCGGGCCACCTTGGCACAGTAATACGCGGGCAGGGCGGAGGAGTTGCCAAAGGGCTGGTCGAAATGCGCTGCAACTTTGGGGATGCCTTGCACCAGGTCCTGGGGCGTGACGTAATACTCGTGGTGCTCGGTCTTGAAGTGTTGGGCTGCGATGCGGGCAAACGCCATCTCGTCGTATCCCTGCGCGTCAAAACCAATCGAGTAGGTGGCGGTGGTTTGATCACTCACCTTTGCTGCCATGCCGACAATGGTGGAGCTGTCGGTGCCGCCACTCAAAAAACACGCGGGTTTGCTGCCATCGAGTTGTGTCGCTACCGCCTGCTGC
Organism: Rhodoferax sp.; assembly: GCA_031379255.1. GTDB lineage: Bacteria > Pseudomonadota > Gammaproteobacteria > Burkholderiales > Burkholderiaceae_C > JANYCG01. The sequence continues at coordinate 6,449 of JANNEZ010000102.1, forward strand.
AACAGGCCCTTGAATTCAGCCTGCAGGGCTTCGAACGACACATTGGGCGCTTCGTGAAAGCTCGGCACCCAGTAGGGTTCAATGCTGATCTGCCCGTTTTCGAACCAGGCGCAGTGCCCAGCGGGAAGCCTGAAAATCCCCTTGAAAATGGTTCGCGGCGAGGGAATGACATGGAAATACAGGTAGTCAAAAATCGCCTGTGGGTCGATTTCGACGCCCGCGTCCGCCAGCTCATCGGCGCGGGCGGCAAAGCGCAGCTGCCCGTTGGCGACGCGGTAACACAGCGTCTGAATGGAAAAACGGTCCACCGCCAGAAAGCCGCGCCCCTGGTGGTCGGTAAAACCCACCGCAAAGTCACCGGTCACACCAGCGGCCGCCATTTGTGAGTCTTTGGCGACCGCTTCGCGCCATGCCGCCAGCGGTCCTTGCGTTGCGGCGATGTGGGCCAGGTGGGCGTCGGTGAATTTGGCTGAACCGCTGATCAGCACAGCGGGGTTGTTGTGGGCGTTGCCGGGCATGGGGTTTCAGTGGTTTCTTGGAAGCGGTTGGGAGCGCAAGGTGACGGTTGGGAGTGCGGTTGGGCAATTCCTTAGGCCATACTCTGCATGGCCCCCGGATTATGCGTGTTGACATTGACCGCCCGCGTCGAGCGCGGATGGGTGTATTCGCGCGACGGATGGAGGCTCTGCCCATCGCTGGCCCCGGCCTCGCCGGCACGGCCCACGAGCCGGGAACGCCGCCTCAGGCGCGCGTCGTAGGCGGCCAGGTTTGCAAAATCCCCGGCTTCAGCGTTGAAGTTTTTGCGGTACTCACCCGGGCCTGCCGTTTCCAGCGCGCCGCGGCCGACCAGCAGGTTGTTGACGGCGCGAATCGTTTGCGCCCCCGGCATCACCCGCAGAAAGTCGCCACCCTGCGCCAGCCCGTTCACCAAGGTGTTGTTGACCAGTTGTACGCTGTTGCCTGGCCATTTGTAGCCCTCGGCGCCCACCGAGATGAGGTAGGGGTTGTCGGTTTGTGGCCCTTGCTCGATCAAATTGCCGACCACCTGCGCAATGCCGCCATTGGGAAACTCCAGCTCGTAACTGGCGCTGCCGCCGGCTTCGTCGGTCAGGCGGTTGTAAAAAATCTGGTTCAAGGCCGCGCGGCTCTTGAGCAGATGGCCGGTGCGCGCGTGGTGGAAATAACTGCCAGCAACCGATGCACGCGCGATGGCGCCGACGTACAGGTTGTGGTTATGCCCATCCGGGCGCATGTTGTGGGCGAATTCGCAGTTTTCGACTTCAAGAATTGAGTTCTCATCATTGCCGGTCAGCAACCCCATTTCGTTGAGCGAGAAGCCGCAATCACGCAGCCACAAAGATCCTCGCTCAAAACGGATGCCCGCCCCGTTGCGGCCCTGCACCGCGCAGCCTTCAAAGTCAATGCCCTGCACCCGCATGCGATTGGCGCGCACCACCCAAATCGCCTTGCCCTCCGCCGAAGCACCGCTGGCCAGGAGGCGCACGCGGCCACCTGCAGCCCGAATACTTACATCGTCATGCGTCCAAACGGCGACATCGGAGACGTAGAGCCCTGCGTCCACCTCAATGCGCTGGCCTGCACGGGCCTGGCGCGCCGCCTGCGCCAGGGTTCGAACCGCGCGGCTGGGGCCAACCCGCATCAGCGCCACATTGCGCACTTGCGCCGACGACGCAAATGGAACACCCGCCACCGCCAGGTTCGCCGCGCAACAGGCAAGCTGAATCGCCAGTTGACGACGCGGGATCATGGCCATGGCATCAAAGATTTAAACATGTTGGTTATAAATAAATATTTACAAATTTTTATATAGAAATAAAAGCCATATGAAGTCACAATTAATTTAAATTTAATGCTATTAATAACATATTAAATTAGTTTAATAATTATACAAAATTATCAATAAAAATAAAATTTCACGAAATTATGCCTCAAGCCATGTTGCCACCGACTAAATTGATCGCGGGCAACTCATTAGAACCGAGCTTGGATCCGGGATTTCAGCAAGGTATTGCGCGGCTGTGCCGGTCTGCCCGGTGGCAAATTTGGCTAGTACACTGAAACTCAAAGCCCAGACGCCATGCGCCGCAACCTGACCACCTGCCACCCATTTTCGAGGGGTGCCAATTGAAACCGGGCCACTTGCCCAGCGCCAGTGCGCCGCAAAGCGCCCCACTTCTCCTGTGGCTGGCGTATGTTTTTTTCGTGGTCTACGGCAGTCTGGTGCCGCTGCAATACCGGCCGATGGATTTGGTCGAGGCCTGGAGCGCGTTCCAGCGCATCCCGTATTTGACTTTGGGCATCGAATCGCGCGCCGACTGGGTGGCCAACGGCGTTTTGTACGTGCCCGTCGGGTTTTTGACGGTTTTCCTGCTCAACGCCAAACTTCCCCGTGTCTGGTCGCCTATTTTGCAGGGATTGGCAGCGCTGTTTTGTACGGTGTTGGCAGTTGGCGTGGAGTACACCCAGCTGTTTTTTCCGCCGCGCACGGTGTCGTTGAACGACCTGCTCGCCGAAGGCATCGGCAGCCTGATCGGCATCACCGTTGCTGCGAAATTTGGCCCTTGGTTTGCTGCGCTGCTGCACTCGTTCCTGCACGACACCCAGCGCCTGTTCGTGCTCGGGCTGGACGCCTACGTGCTGGCTTACCTCGCGTTCGCCATGTTTCCTTTCGATTTTCTGTTGTCCTGGGGCGAACTCGCAGACAAGCTGCGTTCTGAGAACTGGGGTTGGCTGCTGGCAGGGGGCGGGCAGCGCGTCTCGATACAGGGCGTGAAGTTGCTGGCCGAGATCGTTTTGACGCTGCCGTTCGGCATCTTGCTGGCTCGCCTGGCTGGCCGCCAACACGCGGGTTACGGGCTCGCCCTTTTCGTCGGGCTGCTGCTCGGTGGCGTTGTCGAAGCGGGGCAGTTTTTCATCGCCTCGGGCGTGTCGCAGGGTCTCTCGGTGGTGACGCGCGTTGCCGGCGTGTGTGCCGGTCTGGGGCTGTACCGTTATGCCAACCAGCCAGCGCGCCAGTTCACTCTGGCAGACGCAGCCCCAATGGTGCGGCGTCTGGTGCCCTGGCTGGCGCTGCCCTATGTGCTGGTGTTGCTCGAAATCAATGGCTGGATCAGCTCCCGCTGGCACGGCTTTGCCGCAGCCCAGGCGCAGCTCGACGGCGTCAATTTCATGCCGTTTTATTACCATTACTACACCACCGAGGCGATTGCGCTGTTCAGCCTCGCGGCAGTGGCGCTGTCGTACGCGCCTTGGGGTGTGGCGGCTTGGAGCTGCAAGCGGGCGGCGGGTTTGGCGATGCTCGGCGCAGGCCTGCTGGCCGGTCTGGTCGAAACCGGCAAATTGTTCCTTCCCGGCGCGCATCCGGACCCAACCAACCTGTTGATCGCCGGGTTCGCGGCCTGGGCCACCGCCAGGCTGCTGAATCTGTTTTCGAACGCCAAACCGCGCCCGCAGCCGGGTCCGCTGGGTCCGCCAAACCAGCCCGCCCTTGCGGCATCGGACTCACCCCGTGTGCCACCGGCAAGCAACGCCGCGACGCCCCACAGCACCGCCGCGCCGCCGCCAGTCGGGCCGCAGTGGTTGGGCATGGTGGTTTGCCTCGTCGCCGTCAGTGCCTGGGTTGCGGCCTTTCCGGCGTTGCGCCTGTTGGTGGCAGCGGTGATCGTGGCCAGCTGTGTGGCGGTCTGGGTTCAGCCCCGCCTGGTGTTCGCCGTCATTCCCGCCGCCTTGCCGGTTTTTGACCTGGCCCCCTGGAGCGGCCGGTTTTTCCTTGACGAATTCGACGCCCTGGTGGTAGTCACACTCGCAGTAGCCTGGGTGCGTGCGCCGGCGCTGGCAAAACGAAGGCGCAGCGCCGCAGTGCGGCCAGACTTCCTTCTGTTAGCCATCACGGGACTGTTGGCATTGAGTTTTGCCGTCAGCACCGTGCGCGGCCTGATGCCGTTTGCCTGGCCCGACGCCAACGCCTTCAACAACTACTTCAGCAGCTACAACGCCTTGCGCATTGCCAAAGGCGCGGTGTGGGCTGGTTTGATCTGGCGCTTGTCAAGGCGCTTTTTTGCGGCCGGCACAGACGTGCGACGGCCGTTTTCAGGGGGCCTGGTTGCCGGCCTGGCATTCACGGTTGTGTGGATCGCCTGGGAGCGCGTGGCATTTCCGGGCTTGCTGACTTTCAACGAATACCGGGTCACCGGGCCGTTTTCTGCCACACACACTGGCGGCGCCTATGTCGACTGTTTTCTCGCCGCTGCCATTGCGTTTCTGCTGGTCCTGTTGGTCGAGCGGCGGCACTGGGCCGTGCGGCTGGCCGGCGGGCTGCTGGTTTTGGCCAGCACTTACGCCCTGGCGGTCACTTACTCGCGCGGGGGTTACCTTGCCTTTGCTGTCGCGGTTGCCGTGGTGCTGTTGGCCCTGCTGTTCAGGTCGGCAAAGAAATTGCGCACCTCCCTGGTCATGGCTGGATTGGCGGCAAGCATGCTGGTGGTGGCGTGGCCTGTCTACAAGAGCGATTTCATGCAGACGCGCCTGGCCAGTGTGGCTGCCGACTTTGAATTTCGAAAAGCCCACTGGCGCGACGCGCTGGCCATCCGCGATCCCGACCTGATGACCACCCTCTTCGGCATGGGGCTGGGCCGCTTTCCCGACACCAAATACTGGCGCAGCGCGCTGCATCCAAAAATTGCCACTTACCAGCTGATATCCGAAAAACAGGGCGGAAAAGACAACACCTTCCTGCGCCTGGATGCCGGTGAGGCGATTGGCGTTGAGCAGTGGGTGGCGATTGAGCCCGGGCAAAACTACCGGCTCAAATTCGACGTGCGGCCCAGCCACGCCAACACCAAAGTCAGCGTGCCGATCTGCGAGAAGTGGTTGTTGACATCGGCGCGGTGTGTTGAGCCGGGCGTTGATTTGGGCGCGCTCAAGGGCGCCTGGCGCAGTGTTGAACTGAACGTGGACACCCAAGCCCTGGCGCCGGCCGGCTGGCCACTGCGGCGGCCGATCAAACTGGCCTTGACGCATGCCATGGCGCAAACAACGATTGACGTGGACAACCTGCACCTCTTAGGCCCCGGCGGTCAGGAATTGCTCGCCAACGGCGATTTTTCCCAGGCTCTGGACCACTGGTTTTTCTCCATTTCAGGCACACTGCACGCCCACTGGCGCACGCACAACCTGTTTGTCGGCGTGTTGTTTGACCAAGGTTGGTTGGGCCTGATCGCCCTGGTGGCTTTGTTGGCTGTGGCCACGATAAAGAGCGCAAATGCCGCGCGGAGCGGCGACCTGATGGCGACAGGCGCATTGGCGGCCCTTGGTGGCCTTGTGGTGGGCGGCCTGCTCGATACCCAAATTGACGCGCCGAGGTTCCTGTTGTTGTTTTTGCTGCTGGTTTGGGCCTGCGTCGTGCCCGGTCAGGAGGCGAATTCCACTTATGATGGGCGCAAGAAAACCCCAGCGCCACAGGCAAAAGAACCCAATTGAAAAGAATTCTCATGGTGGCCTACCACTTCCCGCCCCTGGCGGGCAGCAGTGGCATCCAGCGCACCTTGCGGTTTGTACAGCATTTGCCGTCGCTCGGCTGGCAGCCGCTGGTGCTTAGCGCAGACCCCCGCGCCTATGAAAAAACCAGTGACGACCTGATGGCCGATGTGCCCAGTGGCACGGTGGTGCGGCGCGCCTTTGCGCTCGATACGGCCCGCCATCTCCAGGTCAAAGGCCGGTACCTCGGCTGGATGGCACGGCCAGACCGCTGGATCAGCTGGAAATTCGACGCGGTGCGCCAGGGGTTGAAACTCATCAAGGAATTCAAACCCGACGTGATCTGGTCCACCTACCCGATCGCCACCGCCCACGTGATCGCCTCGGCCCTGCACCGTAAAACCGGCATTCCGTGGATGGCCGATTTCCGCGACCCGATGGCCCAGGACGATTACCCGGCAGACCTCGTCACCCGCCAGATGTATCGCGACATTGAGGCCGATGCGGCTGCCCATGCAAGTCTTTGCACTTTCACGACACCTGGCGCGTCGCGCGAGTACCAGCTGCGTTACCCGCATGCGGCAAACCGCATGGTGGTGCTGGAAAACGGTTACGACGAGGAGAGTTTTGCGTCAGCTGCCGTGCCAGCCGGCACCCATGACGCGCCATCAGTGCCGGCTGACAAAACCAGCCGGCCGATGGTGCTGCTGCACAGCGGCATCGTCTATCCCTATGAGCGCGACCCGACGCAACTCTTCATGGCCCTGGGCCAACTCAAGAAGGAAGGCAAACTTGGCCCGCAGGACCTGAAAATCCGCTTCCGCGCCTCGGTTCATGACGATCTGTTGAATCAATTGGCCCAAACCCACGGTGCGCTCGACTTTATTGAGTTGTGCCCACCGATTCCCTACCGACAGGCGCTTTCCGAAATGCTCAAGGTGGACGCCTTGCTGGTGATGCAGGCCAGCAACTGCAATGCGCAGATTCCGGCCAAGATTTACGAATACCTGCGGGCGGGCAAGCCGATTTTGGCGTTGACGGACCCGATTGGCGACACAGCAGGCGTTTTGCGGGAAGCCCGCTTGGACGGCGTCGTGAGGATCGATTCTGCGCAAGACATAGCACTGGCGCTGCCGGCTTTTGTGTACGACTGGCGTTCGGGGAACGCGACGCTGCCGAGAGCAGAGGCCGTGCGAAAGGCGTCACGACATGGGCGGTCCATTGCAATGGAAGCCATGCTCGACGGCATTGTCCCTAAGGAGCCTCGGTGAGTTTGGCCTGAGTCAGAATTGGAGGCCTCATCAAAACTGAGGCGATTCAGTCTAGACTTCAGTGGAGCGACTCAGCGTACTATGTGAATCCTACAACTCTCAAGTTTGCCAATGCATGATGCAGAACTCCAAACCCAAACTAGAATGTATTGTGCAAGTAGAGGTCTTTCCATTCATCAGTTGCCCCCAGCCTCAATTTGCAGGTTCTTCCTTTTCCCCCTATGAATGTTGATACTACTGTTCCGTCACCTTATTTTTCTCGAACGCGTCCGGAAATGCTGCCATATGTTCCCCGCGACGCAATGAAAATTCTTGATGTCGGATGTGGCGCTGGGAAATTCCTAGCGCAATTCAAAGCTCCCGGTCGCGAACTTTGGGGTGCTGAAATCACTGAAGAAGCGGCCGAACTTGCAAAAACGGTTCTCGACAAAGTTTTTTGTGGTGACATTGACTCAATCGTTCCGATGCTTCCTCAAGGGTATTTCGATTGTATTGTTTTCAATGATGTCCTTGAGCACTTGGTCGATCCCTATAGTCTCCTGAATCGTCTGAAGGGGAACCTTTCGCAACGAGGCGTTATCGTCGCATCGATC
>JANNEZ010000106.1:0-7718 GCA_031379255.1 Rhodoferax sp.
TGTTTGTAGGCGACCATCGCGGGCAGGATGTTGCCGCCGGTGGCGATTTCGATGTTGTAACGCTTCAAGTCCATGTCGACAATCTTGAACGGGTTGCCGCCGCCGCCGGCCCAGATGATCCAGATCACTTTGCGGCCCGGCAGGTCTTTGAGTTTGTCGATCAGGCGCTGGGCGCCGGCGGTGAAATCGGTGGTGGTGGTGGGCAGGTATTCCTCGTGCACGATCTTGGCGTTTTTAATCGACTCCTTGAAGGCTTTCACACCGTCGCGGCCAAACGCGTAGTCTTGCGCGAGTGTGGCAATCGAGGTGCCGGCCTTGTCTTGCGCCACGGCGTTGGAGATCGCGTCCTGCGAGCTGTTGCGGCCGGTGCGGAAGATGTATTTGTTCCACTTGTCGCCGGTGATCGAGTCGGCCACGGCGGGCTCGACCAGCAGAATCTTTTTGTACTCTTCGGCGACGGGCAACATGGCCAGTGCCACACCCGATGAGGTGGGGCCGACGGCCAGGTCCGCCTTGTCATCCGAATACGCCGTAGCCAGCAGCGACTTGCCCAAATCCGGCTTGCCCTGGTCGTCCTTCTCAATCACCACCAGTTTTTTGCCATTGACCATCATGGTGCCGCCGGTGGCGTAATCAAGACCCATCATGAAACCGGTGGCGGTCTGTTTGCCGTAGGCTTCCAGCGGGCCGGTTTTGCTGTAAATGTGGGCAATCTTGATGTCTTTGGATTGCGCCAGCGCGGCTGCGGGCAAACCGGCTGCGCCGGCCATCACGGCGGCGGCAGTCAAACTGAAAAGGTGTCGAGTGAACATGCAAAACTCCTGAAAAAAAACGGCAAAACAAGCCAACGCCAAATGGGGCTTCTGACTGAACAACGCACACATCGTGCCAATGCCCAGCCCCAGCTAACTCCATGATTCAATAGGCTTTGACGGGATAGGGGCAAATTTTTGTCTTATTTATATACACATTATTTGTATGAAATACATACAAATGCATATTTTTCAGTCAGGGTTTTCCAGACGCTCATACAAGGTGGCGCGCGAGATGCCCAACAGCCGGGAAGTCGCCAGCTTGTTGCCCTGCGTGGCCTTCAAGGCCGCCGCAATGGCGTGCTGTTCCAGCTCGGCGATTTGCTGGCTCAAGGGGCGTGTCAGGCGGCTCTCGTTGGTGCGGCTGCCGCCGCCCGCCGCTGCGGCCTCGGAAAATGCCGCGTCATCATGCGCCAGCGTTTTGGTAACCACCACGCCAGCCTCGCGCAGCACGGCCTCAATTTGCGCCGCGTCAATGGATTGCGAATCGCTGCGCATCGCGGCCTGTTCCAGCACATTGCGCAGCTCACGGATGTTGCCGCGCCAATGTTGCGCCGCCAGCAGGGCCAGCGCCTGCGCCGTCACTTCGATCTGCCCAGCGCCACCGGCCGCGCCTGCTCCGTTCGCGCCACCATGCTGCGCCATGTCTTCCGTCAGCACCTCCACCAGCGCGGCAATGTCGCTGCGGCGCTCGCGCAGGGGCGGCACCCGCAGCGGCAAGACGTTCAGGCGGTAAAACAGGTCTTCACGGAACTGCCCGGCGCGCACCAGCGCAGCGAGATCACGCGAGGTGGCGGCGATCACCCGGGCATCGAAAGCGATGACTTTGTTGGAGCCCAGCGGTTCGATCTCACCTTCTTGCAGCGCGCGCAGCAGTTTGGCCTGCAACGCCAGCGGCATGTCGCCGATCTCGTCCAGAAACAGGGTGCCACCATCGGCGAGCTTGAATTTGCCGTCGCGCCCCTTGCGCTCCGCACCGGTGAAGGCGCCCGGCGCCACGCCAAAAAACTCGGCCTCGAGCAGGGTGTCGGGCACTGCCGCGATGTTGATGCTGATCAGCGGCCCGCTGGCGCGCCTGGACGCCGCGTGGATGGCGTGGGCCAGCAACTCCTTGCCGGTGCCGGTTTCGCCCAGCAGCAGCACCGGGCTGCCCGATTGCGCGGCGCGGCGCGCCTGGCGCTTGATCTCCAGAGCGGCGGGGCTGGCGCCAATGAAGCTGGCAAAGGTGTATTTGGCGCGGCGCTGGCCGGGCGCCGAGGGCAACAAAGGGTTGTTGCGTTCCCGCGCCAGCTCGCGACGCGTGTCGTCCAGGTCGCGCTGCAGCAGGGCGAATTTGCTGATCAGCGGCTTGAGGGTGGTCTCGGGGTGGTCAAACAGCACAATGCCGATGGCGCCGATGACGGCGTTGGCCGCATCAAAAAGCGGGATGCGGCTCACCACAAAGGTGCCGGCCTTGTTGGTGAGCAAATCCACCAGAATCGCCTCGCCGGTTTCCAGCACACGGCGCATTTGCGTGTTCGGGATCACCTCTTCGTCGATGTGGCCCAGGAACTGGTCGAGCGCCGAGAAACCAAGCGCCGGCAAAAAGCGTTGGTAACCTTCATTGACCCAGACGATGCGCCCCGAGCGGTCGACCAGGAACATGCCCTGGCTGGCGTTGGCGAACACCTCGAACATCGAGCGCGCGGCCAGCGCCAGGATGCTCTGGGCGTCGCTGGGGAGGGAACTGGGGTCACGCATGGCCGGATGTTAACGCCGGGGCATTGCCACCCGGGGCATTGACGCCCTCCCAGAAGCAAGGCTCCACCTTCGCGCAAAAAAATATGCTACATTAATTATAGCAATAAACGCTTATAATACGTGACTTAAGTGCGCAATTTCCTTGAGATTTCTCAATGGAACCGCCGCAAGAGCCCAATCAAACCCAATTTGGGTATGATTGGCAACTGAAACTCTTTGGCAGACAGGCAAACGCGCCTGGTTAAACCCACATCACCTTGTCCTTGCTGTCAAACCACTTGTCGACAGCCGGGGCCACATTCGCCTCGATCTTCGCGCGCTTGATTTTCAGGGTGGGCGTGAGGCAGCCGTTGTCGATCGACCAGGGCTCGCCGGCCACCACGATCATCTGCATTTTTTCGTAGTCCGCAAGACCCTTGTTGGTCTCTTTGAGCAGCTCGGTCAACGATGCCGTCACTTCGGCCTTGACCGCCGGGTCTTTGGTTTTCGGGCGCAAATCTTCCGCCAGCACCACCAGCGCGTAAGACGCCGCCTGCCCCACGCCCGAGACCATGCTGGACTCGATCATCGGGTGGGCATTGAGCTTGTTTTCAATCGGCGCCGGGGCCACGTATTTGCCTTTGCCGGTCTTGAACAGCTCTTTGAGCCGGCCGGTGATCTTGAGCTGGCCGTCCGGACGGCGCTCGCCCTGGTCGCCGGTCTTGAAGAACCCGTCTGCGGTGAAGACCTCGGCGTCGAGGTCAGGCCGTTTGTAATAACCGACCATCTGGCCGGGCGACTTGATCTGGATCTCGCCCTCCTCGCTGATGCGCACCTGCACGCCGTCGTAAGGCAGGCCAACGTAACCCACCTCGTTGTGGGTTTCCGACATGGTGTGGGAATAGGCGAAGTCTTCGGTCATGCCGTAACCTTCGACGAGGTTCAGGCCGAGCTTGCGGTACCACTGGATGAGCGACGGCGGCAATGGCGCCGAGCCGCTGCCGGCCAGCTTCGCCTGGTCCAGGCCCAGCGTGGTCAACACTTTTTTGGCCACAATGCCCTTGATGATCGGGATCGAGAGCAGCCGGTTGAGCTTGGCGGGCGGCATTTTGGCCGAGACGCCCTGCATGAACTTCAGCCACAGCCGTGGCACCGAGACAAACAGGGTGGGCCGGGCGCGGTTCAAGTCAGCGACGAAGGTGTCCAGTGTCTCGGCAAAAAACACATGCATGTCGCCAATCACCATCGAATGGATTTCAACGCAGGCGCGTTCAAACACGTGCGCCAGCGGCAGATAAGACAACATGCGGCGCTCGGTACCCGCTCCCAGGGATTGAGCCATGCGTTTGGCGAAACCTTCTCCCACAACCGTGATGCGCTCAAAGCTGTGCATGACGCCCTTGGGCTGGCCAGTGGAGCCCGAGGTGTAGATCAACATCGCCAGGTCGTTGCCCGCGCGCGCCGGTTGGCCCGCCATGGGCTGGGTGCGCCCGATGATCGCGTCCCAAGTCTCGTAGGCGGTTTGGGGCGCGAGCGGAAAGGCAATGCGCGGCATGCCAGCGGGCACACCTTTTTCCTGCCTGTCCCAGGTGTCGAGTTTGCCGACAAACAGCAGGCTGGCCTCAGAGTGCGTGAGCACGTAATTGACAGTATCTGGCCCTTCGGTGGGGAAGATGGCCACGGTGGTGTAACCGGCCATCCAGATGGCCATTTCCGCCATGAAAAAGTGGGCGCAGTTTTTGGACAGGATGCCGATGCGCGCGCCCGGCTCAAAACCCAGGCTTTTCAGGTGGGTGGCCATGCGCCGCGCCTGGTCGACCGTCTGCGCCCAGGTGTAGTCGATCACCTGGTTGTTGCCGATGGGCTGCGTCATGTAGACCTCGCCGGCACGTTTTGTTTCGTGGTCGTAGATGTAGTCGAGGAGCAGTTTGGACATAAGTCTGTCTTTCTGTGGTTTAAATTTTAATGAAATTTAAGTTTAATTAATAATCATTATTTACGCTATTTTCGTAGCAATAAGTTATTAAAATTCGTGACTTTATACTTGATTTGTCTCGGTAAATTTTGTACAAATAATTTATTCTGCTACTTTTTACCCATCCACGCAGCCAAAGTCGTCGGCGCCACTAGCTCGATCTGGTTGGCGCGGGCGAACCGCAAGGCGCTGTCAGACAGTGTGCCAAGACTTACGAAACTGCACAAGTCGGCCTGCAGGGCATCGCGCAGGGCCACCAGCTCACGCAGCGGCTCGACGCCCGGGTTGGCGGCTTTCCAGCGTTTGGCCGCGAGCAGTGTGGTGCGGCCGGCCTTCTCGAGTTTGAAATCGGCCGCCGGCGAGTTCAGGCGGGCCACGGCGAAACCACCCGCGCGGTACGCGCGCTCCACCACCCCTGAAAAATCGCGCCACGACATACCGGCCGCCTGTTGCAGCGTGGCCTGCACATGCTGCGGGTTCGGCGCGCGAAATTGCTGCCAGGCGGCCACACAGCCGATACCGAAAAACGGGAACGCGCCGATGACGCCGTACACCACGTATTGCTCGGGCAACAGCGCCTTGGCAGCCAGCCCGAACAGCGCCACCAGCAGAAAGCTGATCCACCACGGCGAACGCAGCAGAATCGCAAACAGCGATTTCTCCGCCATCTTGAATTTCATGTCACCACCACACCGCGTTTTTTCATGAGGCGCGGCAGTACCAGCACGGCCAGCACCACCACCAGCAGAGCGAGCGACACGGGCCGCTGCAAAAAGACCATCGCGCTGCCCTCGCCGATCGACATCGCGTTGCGCAACTGGGCCTCGGCCAGCGGCCCCAGGATCATGCCGACCACGACCGGCGCGGTCGGGAAATTGAAGCGCCGCATGACCAGCCCCAACACGCCAATGCCGTACAGGAGAAACAAATCGAACGCGCTTTGCCGCATGCCATAAGCGCCCACGGTGGCGAAAATCAAAATGCCGGCGTAGAGCTGCGGCTTGGGCACCTTGAGCAGCTTCACCCAAAGGCCGACCAAAGGCAGGTTCAGAATCAAAAGCATCACATTGCCAATATAAAGCGAGGCGATCAGCGCCCACACCAGACTGGCGGAGCTGGTGAAAAGCTGCGGGCCGGGCTGGATGCCGTAGTTCTGGAAGGCGCCGAGCAAAATCGCCGTGGTGTTGGAAACTGGAATGCCGAGCGTGAGCAGCGGAATGAGCGCGGCGGTGACGGTGGCGTTGTTGGCGGCTTCAGGGCCGGCCACGCCTTCGATCGCGCCCTTGGCGCCAAATTCGGCCAGGTTGTCGCCCTTGGCGAGTTTTTTCTCGGTGGCGTAACTCAGAAATGTCGGAATTTCGGTGCCGCCCGCAGGGATGCAGCCAAACGGCGCGCCGATTGCCGTGCCGCGCAGCCAGGCGGGCAGCGAGCGCTTCCAATCGCTTTTGCTCATGGTGACGCGGCTCATCTTGTTTTCAGACTCGCGCACTTTGCCTTCAAACAAAACAGCGTGCAGGGCTTCGGCCACGGCAAACAAGCCCACCGCCACCAAAACGATCTCGACCCCATCAAGCAATTCGGGCACGCCGCCGGTGTAACGCGCCTGGCCGGTGATTTGGTCCATGCCCACCAGGCCTGCGGCGAGGCCCACAAAAAGCGCCGTCAGGCCGCGCACCGTGCTTTGGCCCAACACGGCGCTCACGGTGGTGAAGGCCAGCAGCATCAGCATGAAGTATTCGGGCGGCCCGAGCTTCACCGCCTGCTCCGCCACAAAGGGCGCAAACAGGGTGACCAGCACCGTGGCGATGGTGCCGGCCACGAAGGAGCCGATGGCCGAGGTCGCTAAAGCGGCCCCCGCACGGCCGTTCTTGGCCATTTTATTGCCCTCCATGGCGGTGACCATGGTGGCGGTTTCACCCGGCGTGTTGAGCAGAATCGAGGTGGTGGAGCCGCCGTACATCGCGCCGTAATAGATGCCGGCGAAAAAAATCATTGAGGCGGTGGCATCGACCTTGGCGGTGATGGGCAGCAGCATCGCCACAGCCGTGGCCGGGCCAATGCCGGGCAACACACCCACCGCCGTGCCCAGCGCGCAGCCAATGAAGGCCCACATCAGGTTGATTGGCGTGCCGGCTGTGGCAAAACCCTGCATCAGTGAATTCCAGATGTCCATAACTTGGCGCCTCGGGCCGCTCAGAGCCAGCCGGTTCCGGTGATGCCTGGCAGGTTGATGGCCAGGAATTGGGTGAACATCCAGAACACGGGCGCTGCGATCAGCAAACCGGTGACGGTGTCGGTCAACCAGGTTTTGCCGCCGGTATCGGTTTGCCCCGCGGCCAGGCGCAAGCCCCGCGCAGCCAGCACAAAACACACGGTGCAGCTGAAAATAAACCCGATGGTGGTGATGAGCGCGGCGTTGATCAACAGGCCCGCAGACATCCAGACGAAACCGCCCCAATACGGTCCGGAAGCATCGCCGTCTTCTGCTTCCATCTCCCGGAAGCCGCCGCTGCGCGCTTCGTAGAACATGAAGCCGCCGCAAATCACCAGGGCAACCGACACCAGCCAGGGCAGGAAATTGGGCCCGACGCCGGCGTACCCGGCGGCCGAGGGAATCGTCACGGCACCGCCCGCCATGGACAGGCCCACCAGGAGCACGCCCGCCGCGACGAGGCTTTGCAGGCGGGTTGACGAGGAGCTTTGCGCAGCCAAAGGCTCAAACCATTCCGGACTTGACCATCGTCGCGCGCAGGGACGCGAAGTCGTCGTCGACGAACTTCTCGAAGTCGGCGCCGGTCAAGAGGGCCGGCGTCCAGTTGTTTTTTTCCATCGCCTCAGCCCAGGCTTTGGACTTGGTCGCCTTCACCACCAGCTCCACCAGCGCCTTGCGCTGGTCCGCCGTGATGCCCGGCGCGCCGTAAACGCCACGCCAATTGCCGATTTCAACGTTGATGCCCTGCTCTTTCAGGGTGGGAATGGCAACACCTTTCAGGCGCGCGCCCGATGTGACGCCAATCGCCCGCATCTTGCCGCTGGTGATGTATTCGGAGAATTCGCTGTAGCCGCTGCCACCCACGGTGACGTTGCCACCCAGGATGGCCGCCGTTGCCTCACCGCCGCCCCGGAAGGCCACGTAATTGATCTTGGAAGCGTCCACGCCCGATTCGCGGGCGATCATGGCCGCCGCGATGTGCTCGGTGGAGCCGCGCGAA
>JANNEZ010000111.1:0-1673 GCA_031379255.1 Rhodoferax sp.
TGGATGACCTGGCTGGCCGCTTCAAACAGAAAGTCGATGAACATGAGGTCCGCAACGGCGCGGTTGCCGGTAGCCGAAGCGCCGACAGCGGCGCCGGTAAAACCCAATTCGCAAATCGGCGTGTCGATCACCCGTTCGCCACCAAACTCCTTCCAAAGTCCTTTCGTGTGGGCAAAACTACCGCCGCGCTCGCCAATGCCTTCTCCCAGATAGATGATGTTGGGATTGTGCCGCATTTCCTCCGCGAACCCGTCGCGCACGGCATCAAGCCAGCTTTGCTCCACGGTTTGTGGCGCCGGCTGATCGGCAGTGGCGTATCTGAGCGGCGGGTTGACGGGCTTGGCCCAAACATTATCGTTGGCGGTGGTTGCGTCCGGTAGCGGCGAAGATTCCGCGAACTCCACGGCGGCCGCAATGCGCTCGGCGACGCGGTCGTCGATTTCTTTGAGTCGATCCGTCGTCGCCAGTCCTTCGGCAACCAGCCATTCGCCAAACCGCAGAATCGGGCAGCGGTTTTTCCAGGCGTCCAGTTCCTCCTGCTGACGGTAAGTGCCGACCAGCGGATCGCCTTCGTGATGCCCGACGGTGCGATAGGTCTTGGCTTCAATCAACGTCGGTCCGCCACCACATCGGGCGCGTTCCATGGCTTGGCGTGTGACTTCCCAGACCGCCAGCACGTCGTTGCCATCCACCGAAACACCGGGCAATCCATAAGCAGCCGCGCGACTGGCGATCTCCGGATTTTTTGTGGCCAACGTCAACGGCGTGGCAGTGGCGTAAAGGTTGTTTTCACAGACGAAAATGACCGGCGCGTTCTGAACGGTCGCCAGATTGACCGACTCGTGAAACGCGCCGTGATTCGTCGCGCCATCGCCGAAGAACGCCACGGACACTTGATCTGTTTTGCGCACTTTCGCGCCGAGGCCGACGCCGACCGTGGCGGGAATCCCGCCGCCGACGAAGCCGTTGGTGCCGAACAATCCCACACTCGGATCGTAAAGGTGCATGCTCCCACCGCGACCACCGCAGCAACCGGTCGCCTTCCCGTAAAGTTCGGCCAGCACGATTTTCGGATCGACGCCCTTGGCAATGGCGTGGCCATGGCCGCGATGCGTGCTCGTGATCCAATCCTCCCGCTGCAGGTGCGCGCAGACGCCGACCGCCACGGCTTCTTCACCCACGTAAAGATGAATGAAGCCTGGCATACGACCGGCCTTGTATTGTTTCTGCGCGGCAAGTTCGAAGCGCCGGATCAACACCATCTGTTCGTAGAGCGCGAGGCAGGCGGCTGGTTCTGGTTTGGATTTTTCTGAGGCGAGGCTGGTGGCGGATTTCATGTTTTGGCGACTGGCGACATTTCATCCAATTCACCCGGCTGTGTCAAAACGGAATGTTGCTTGTGAACGAATTCAATTTGGGTTAGAACCGTCGCCACAATCAATGCACAACGCAACTCTGACACCTCCTTCCGCAAAAATACTTTTTGTCTCCGTCCTTCTGGCCTTGCTATGCCTAGCAGCCAAAACCGCGTTTGGAGGCGAAGCTGCGCCCATCAAGCATCGCATCATGTTCGCCGAGTATGGTAAGGGGCCGAACCGGCTCGTCGAAGTCTCGGCAGACGGCAAGCTGGTATGGGAACACAAATTTCCAAGCATTGCCGTCATCTTCCATGT
>JANNEZ010000116.1:0-1548 GCA_031379255.1 Rhodoferax sp.
GGTTGGGTTGACCGCTTTGCCACGCCGGCGCACACCACGCGCCAGCGCCAGATTGCCGCGCAGAACCGGCAATCGTCCATCTACACCCCGCAGGCGGTGCTGGACGGGCGGGACTGGCGTGATTGGCATCGCAGCGAACCCAGCCGCGCGGGCGCAACGCCTGAGCCGGCGCGGGTCGGCATCCGCTTGCGCCAGGTGGCGCGCGACCAGTTCGAGGCGCAGGTGACGCCCTCGGCCAGCCACAGTGGCGGCTGGGCGGCCTACTGGACATTGACCGAAGACGGCCACAGCTCGAGGGTCAAGTCTGGTGAAAACGCGGGCGAGTTCCTGCAACACGACTTTGTGGTGCGGCAATACACCCCGGCAGGCGATTTCACCGCCCCCCCGCAGAACCCGGTGGCGGCACAAAAACTCAACTGGCGCAGCATTGCCGCCACACCCGGCCACCTGCGGCGCATCAATTTGGTCGTGTATGAACCCAAAACCTGCAAGACGCTGCAGGCGCTGTCGATGGCTTGCAATTCCTGAGTCTCCGGACGTTCGATTGCGGAATCTCGCTGGATTGAAAAGTACTATAAAAATAATAGCAAATAATCTATATATAACGTGACTTAAAGACCAAAAAAGTCCGAAATTTGTCGAAAACTCCTGCAAACGACGATTTGTTAACACCCATGTTAACATAAATCAGATATCTGCCTGATTCCCAGCGGGGTTTTGGCGGCATTTCCAGCCGTGCTCCGCGTTGTTGTAAGGCAAGTTCCTACAGCCGCCATAGCTGCGCACCGACTCATGGCGCTCGCCTCTGCTCCTACATTTTGTTGCATGGCCGTGACCCCAATGGCCGCTACCTTGCAACGAAACCCCATGGAAGCTGGAGCATCCTCATGATGAAACAAACCGCTCTGACAGGCAGCCGTTTTGACCGGATCACCCCGCGGGATGCGGACTACGAGTCGGAAGCTGTGCGCGTCAGGCCGCAGCCGTGGCCGGAAGAGCTCTTGCCCTTCACGGTGCGCCTGGTGCATGACAGCGACGATCTGGAAAAGGCGGTGCGGATTCGCCATTCGGCCTACGCGCGGCATGTGCCACGGTTCGCGGAAACTTTGCGCACCGCCGAGCGCGACGACACCGCCTTGGGCGTCACTGTTCTGCTGGCTGAATCCAAACTGGACGGCTCTCCCCTGGGATCCATGCGCATCCAGACCAACCAGTTCAAGCCGCTGACGCTGGAACAATCAATCGAACTGCCGGAATGGATGCGCGGGCATCGACTGGCCGAAGCGACGCGGTTGGGTGTCACGGATGGCAAGGGCGGGCGGCTGGTAACGACCGTGCTCTTCAAATCATTTCTCAGTTCACGCGCCAGATGCTCGGCCCACGTCACCGCTTGCGCGGCCGTGCCGGCAGTGATGTCGGGTGCCGGCGCCTGGGTCACAGCCAGGATGCCGTCACGGTGCAAATTCTGCTGCACCGGCAGGTGGACCATTGCGCCATCACGGCCACGCGCGACGATGACGCTGATCTCCCGGTGCAGGGGCAGGCGCT
>JANNEZ010000158.1:0-2293 GCA_031379255.1 Rhodoferax sp.
GCTTTCGAGCGTGGCGCGTATTGTGGAACGCCCGATGGCGCTCAGCGTCAACCATGTGGCGCAGTTCCCGTCGGCCACGGTTTCCTTCAATGCCGCACCGGGTGTCTCGCTGGGTGAGTCGGTGCAGGCCATCAAGGCCGAAGTGGCCGCGCAAAACCTGCCCGCCAGCATCGAGACCAGTTTTCAGGGCGCGGCGCTGGCGTTTCAGGCGTCGCTGAACAACACGCTTTTGCTGATCCTTGCCGCCATCGTCACCATGTACATCGTGCTGGGCGTGTTGTACGAAAGTTATATCCACCCGCTGACGATCCTCTCGACACTGCCCTCGGCGGCGCTGGGCGCGTTGCTGGCGCTCTTGGCGACGCGGCTGGAACTCGACGTGATCGCGGTGATCGGCATCGTGCTCTTGATCGGCATCGTGAAGAAAAACGCCATCATGATGATCGACTTCGCGCTGGATGCGCAACGCGAGCAGGGCTTGAGCGCGCGCGACGCGATCCACCAAGCCTGCCTGCTGCGTTTCCGGCCGATTTTGATGACCACCCTGGCGGCGCTGCTCGGCGCGCTTCCCCTGATGCTGGGCACCGGCGTGGGCAGCGAGCTGCGCCAGCCGCTGGGGGTGACGATGGTGGGCGGCCTGATTGTGAGCCAACTGCTCACGCTGTTCACCACACCCGTCATTTACCTGGGCTTTGATGCGCTGGCCGCGCGTTGGCGTGGAAGAGCGCCAGTCGCGCAAACGTCCGAAAGCGCGTTATGAGCAACGCGTCAATGGCAATAATTAACTTACAAGTTAACAGTATCAGTGAAAATGGCAAAAAGTTAACATGGATGTTAATTTTTGAGAGTTTTTATCGCTTTTTTGATAATTTTGGAGAAAAATCGACAGGTAAGTCACGTATTTATTGGTTTTATTGCTATAATTATTATAGCATTTTTTTTAAAAACAAACGATTCAAACCAATTCCTTCGGGGTGTGTGTGATGAGTTTTTCATCCATCTTCATCCACCGCCCGGTCGCCACCACGCTGGCAACCTTTGGCGTGGCGCTGGCCGGTGTGATCAGCTTCTTTCTGCTGCCGGTGGCGCCGCTGCCGCAAGTCGATTTCCCCACCATCTCAGTCAGCGCCAGCATGCCCGGCGCCAGCCCCGACACGATGGCCGCCACGGTGGCGACGCCGCTGGAGCGCGCCCTGGGCGCGATTGCCGGCGTGACCGAAATCACCTCCTCTTCGTCGCTCGGCAACACCCGCGTGGTGTTGCAGTTCGACCTGAACCGCGACATCAACGGCGCAGCGCGCGACGTTCAGGCGGCCATCAACGCCTCGCGTGCGTTGTTGCCCACCGGCCTGCCCAGCAACCCGAGTTACCGCAAGGTGAACCCGGCCGATTCACCGGTGATGATCCTCGCGCTCACCTCAGACACGCTCACACGCGGGCAGATGTACGACGCCGCCTCCACCGTGCTGGCGCAGCGCCTGGCGCAGGTCGAGGGCATCGGCCAGGTGACGATTGGCGGCGGCGCCTTGCCTGCGGTGCGGGTCGAGATTGACCCAAACCGGCTCTCGTCGAACGGCCTGTCGCTTGAAGACGTGCGCGTCGCCATCACCTCGACCAACGCCAATCGTCCCAAGGGTTCGGTGGAAGACGGCGCGCGCAGTTGGCAAATCGGCGCGAACGACCAGGCCGGGCTGGCTGCGGACTACGCGCCGACGATTCTGCGTTATCGAAATGGCAGCGCTGTGCGCCTGTCAGACGTGGCGGACGTGGTGGATTCGGTGCAGGACGTGCGCAACTATGGCGTGGCCAACGGTAAACCGTCCATCCTGCTGATCCTCAACAAAGCGCCGGGCGCCAACATCATCGAAGCGGTGGACAAGGTGCGCGCGCTCTTGCCCCATTTGCGCGCCACCATCCCCAGCAGCATCAACCTCGAAGTCGTGATGGACCGCACGCCGACCATCCGCGCCAGCTTGCGCGAGATGGAGCGCGCGCTGGCCATCGCCGTCGGCCTGGTGGTGCTGGTGGTGGTGCTGTTCCTGCGCTCGTTCACGGTCGCGCTGATCCCCGCCATCGCCGTTCCGGTGTCTTTGTGCGGTACCTTTGTGGTGATGTACCTGTGCGGCTACAGCCTGAACAACCTGTCGCTGATGGCGCTCACCGTGGCCACCGGTTTTGTGGTGGACGACGCCATTGTGGTGCTGGAGAACATCCGCCGCCACATGGAGCGCGGCAAATCCGCCTTGCAGGCCTCGCTCGCAGGCGCGCGCGAAATCGGCTTCACCGTGGTGTC
>JANNEZ010000159.1:0-2113 GCA_031379255.1 Rhodoferax sp.
TGGATGAAGGCGTTGTTGACGGCGTCGTGCATGAAAGGCATGTGGTCCACGCGCGGCAGCAGGCTGGTGCTGAAGGCTTTGCGGTTGCCCGGAATGCCGCCCACGCTCATGCCGCCAAAACCCACGCCGTGGTAGCCCTTCTCGCGGCCGATGAACACCGTGCGGTGGCCCTCGCCACGGGCGCGATGGTAGGCCAGCGCCACTTTGAGCGAGGTGTCTGCCGCCTCGCTGCCGGAGTTGCAAAACAGCACCTTGTTCAAGTCGCCTGGCGCCATGGCGGCGATCATCTCGGCGGCCTTGAAGGCGACGTCATTCGTGGCCTGGAACGCGGTGGAGTAATCCAGCGTGTCAAGCTGCTTTTTGATGGCTTCGTTGATCGGTTTTCGGTTGTGCCCCGCGCCCACACACCACAGGCTGCTGATGCCGTCGATCACGTCGCGCCCGTCGTGCGTCTTGAACACCATACCGTCCGCGGCAACGATGACCCGCGGGTTGTCTTTGAAGCCGCGGTTGGGAGTGAAGGGCAACCAGTGGTTGTCCATGTTGAAGTCGATTTTGGCCATTTGATTCTCCAAAGTGTGCGCCCAAGCCGCGCTCCAGCAAGGCGCCAGCCCGGTTCAGCCTGCCAGTTTAACGATTTGCGACAATTCAGGCCATGACGACGACCCCCGCCACCCCCTACGTTTTGACGCTCTCCTGCCCCGACCGCCAGGGCCTGGTGCATTCTGTTTCCGGTTTTTTGATGCAGCGCGACTGCAACATCGAAGAAGCCGCGCAGTACAACGACCAGGGCACCGGGCTTTTCTTCATGCGGGTGCAGTTCGCCGCCAAGTCCATTTCTGCCGAGGACTTGCGCAGCCAGCTGGCCGAATTTGCCGCGCCCTTTCAGATGACGTGGCAGCTGCACGCCAGCAGCGCGCCGATGAAAGCCGTGCTGATGGTGAGCCGCGACGGCCATTGCCTCAACGATTTGTTGTTCCGCTGGAAGAGCGGCCTCTTGCCGCTCGATATCCGCGCCATCGTCTCCAACCACCGTGATTTTTACCAACTGGCCGCGAGTTACAACGTGCCCTTTCACCACATTGCCGTGACCGCAGCGACCAAGGCGCAGGCCGAAGCGAAGACTTACGAGGTGATTGAATCCGAAGGCGCCGAACTGGTGGTGCTGGCGCGTTACATGCAAATTCTGACCGACGACCTGTGTCGCAAACTGGCCGGGCGCGCCATCAACATCCACCACTCGTTTTTGCCGAGTTTCAAGGGCGCAAAACCCTATTACCAAGCGCACGAACGCGGCGTGAAACTCATCGGCGCCACGGCACATTACGTCACCGCCGACCTCGACGAAGGCCCGATCATCGAGCAAGACGTGGCCCGCGCCGACCACAACAAAACCGTGGAAGACCTCACCGCCATGGGCCGCGACACCGAAAGCCAGGTGCTGGCGCGCGCCGTGAAGTGGCACAGCGAGCACCGCGTGCTGTTGAACGGCCACAAAACCGTGATCTTCAAATAAGTCAGCTTCAACCCCTCAAAGGATGAACAACATGGCAACCTCCCGCACCATCACCGGCCATCTGAGCCCCTTGGTTAAAACACCGGCCAATGCAACGCGCCGCATTTCGGTCAAAGTCAGCACGCCGCTGGACTTGGCCAAAATCCACCTGGCTGCGGCCCACCGCCTGGCCGCGCTGCACGAGCTCGAAGAAGGCATTGACAACCATTTCACTGTAACGGTGCCCGGAAAACCCGACCAGTTCCTGATCTTGCCATTTGGTGTTCATTGGTCAGAAGCCAAAGCCAGCGACATGATGATTTTCAATGAGGCCGGACAAACGATTTCAGGGCGTGGCCCGGTGGAACTTTCGGCCAAATGTATTCACGCGCCGATTCACCGCATCACCGGCACCCAGGTGGTTTTGCACACCCACCAAACCTGGGCCACCGCACTGAACATGCTGCAAGACAACCGCCTGCACCCGACCAGCCAGACATCGGCGTTTTTTCACGGCCATATTGCCTATGACGACGTGTATACCGGGCTGGCGGATAGTTTGGAAGAGGGCGAACGCCTGGCAAAGGTGCTGGGCAAAAAACACATCATCTTCATGAA
>JANNEZ010000180.1:0-2068 GCA_031379255.1 Rhodoferax sp.
GCCACGCGCTGATCGGCAAACTTTTGCCCAAGTGCGACCCGGTGCACAAAGTCACTGTCATCCCGCGTGGCCGCGCGCTGGGCGTCACCATGAGCCTGCCCGCGCAAGACCGCTACAGCTACGACAGCGAATACATGCTGAGCCAGATCAGCATGCTGTTTGGCGGCCGCATCGCCGAAGAGGTGTTCATGAAACAGATGACCACCGGCGCTTCCAACGACTTTGAACGCGCCACGCAAATCGCCCGCGACATGGTCACCCGTTACGGCATGACAGACGCCTTGGGTCCCATGGTTTACGCCGAAAACGAAGGCGAAGTGTTTTTGGGCCGCAGCGTCACCAAGACGACGAACATGAGCGAGCAGACCATGCAGAAGGTAGACGCCGAAGTGCGCCGCATCATCGACCAGCAATACGCCCTGGCGCGCAAACTCATCGAAGACAACGCCGACAAAATGCACGCCATGGCCAAGGCCCTGCTCGAATGGGAAACCATCGACATGGAGCAGATCGACGACATCATGGCCGGCAAAGAGCCGCGCCCGCACAAAGACTGGACACCCCGCGTGCCGCCAGCGCCTGCGCCTGGCAGCGGTCCCTCCGGTGGGCCACCCCCTGCTGTGGCGACCGAGCCTGCGCCCACATCCGCATGATTTCGGCTTGAATTCAAGTTGACTGTGTAAAAAGGGGCTTCGGCCCCTTTTTGCGTTGTGTGGCGTGGCTTTTCACTGCTTTGCTCAGGGATACCGACTGGCCAATTCACATCGCGCGCGCGATGCGGCCGTCACCCCAACGCAAGCGCCCCGCCGCCGCTCCTCATGGTGCGCTGACGCGCCGCTTCGCGGCACTGCGCAGAAATCGTCGGGACGGCGGGGTGCATGCATTGGGGCAAAATGGAGCAAGGCTAGCGGGTCGCGATTGTTTTCACGTTGTCTACGGACGACAATTGGCAAGAAATGATCAAGAAAATTAGTCGTATGCCTTCGCTCCCGTTGCCAATTTGTACAGCCAAAACTGTTTTGGATCAGAAGATCGTTCGGTCTGCATTGAGTTATGCCCCACGAAACTAAGCTCTTCGTCAGTCCAAACTTCACTCACAAGAAGCTAGAACCACCGTTCTACAAAGACGTCTTGGACGTCTTCGAAGATCGGATGGTCAATTGGCTTCTAGTTCCTGCGAAGCAACTGCTGAAGTTGAAGCATGGATCCGTCGCCGCGGTTGCGCTTGCGACCAACTATATTGAGGGAATTGAGATCTATGCCTCTGGCGAGGACAGTAAAAATCATTCCAAAGAATTTTTCCGTCGCGGCTACAGGCGTATTTTTGCTCCCGTCTCTGAACCAGTCGAGTTTCAAGACAGCATTGCCGATGCTCTATACGATCTCCTTCGTTGCGGCTTCGCGCACGATGCAATGTTTCGAAGTCGTATCTACTTCAGTACCGTGCGAAAAGAAGCTTTCACGATCACTTGGCCCAGGAAGAACGGGCAGTTCGACCCGAATGGTCATTTGGAGTCAGCAATCATTAACCCAGCGCGCTTCGTTCACTGCATCGAAGTGCACTTCAAAGGGTTTATGAGCGACCTTCGGTCTAAAAGCGCTAGCGAAAGCAAGGCAAACTTTCTTGCCGCCGGCGCTCTAAAGTGGCGTCTTGGTGAATCTGGTCATCTTATCGGCATGAGTGAAGCGGAGTTTTTAGACTGAACTTGACCTGCCATTTCAACCTCCTGCCGCCAGCCATGCGCCCCGCCGTCCCGACGATTTGTGCGCAGTGCAGCTTTGCTGCGCGTAAGCAGCACCATGAGGAGCGGCGGCGGGGCGCTTGGCTGGGGGCTGACGGTCGTCGTTTCCGCAAAACAATCGTCGGCCACACCGGATTTCGACCAAGCTCAATCGAAATAATACCCAACTTGGGTATTATCGGAGCCCCATCAAGCCTTTTTTCAAGGTTTATGGTTCAAATCGGCATTAGTGTCACGTATTATATGGCTGTATAGCTATATAAAATGTAGCGTCATAATGCTGGTTGAAACGCCCCACACCATGATCTGGCAAACCTCCCGCTTTC
>JANNEZ010000218.1:0-2291 GCA_031379255.1 Rhodoferax sp.
GCGGGGCCGCCGCGCAAGGCGCCAGCGGCGCGGCCAGGCGCGACGACGCATCACCCGCCATACACCCACCCGAGACTGAAAGACACGGCACATGCCCACCAAGACCGAGATCGCAGACTTCCTGGCCACAGAATTCCCGCAGACCAAATGCACGGTCGAGGCGGTGGGTGGCATGGCCGCCACGGTGCGGCACCGGGTGGGCATCGACGAGTTGCGCCCGGGCGGCACGGTGGCCGGCCCGGTGCTGATGGCGGTGGCGGATCTGGCGCTGTATGTGGCCATCCTGGGCGAGATCGGCATCGTGCCATTGGCGGTAACGACCAGCCTCTCGTTCAACTTCCTGCGCAAACCCAAGGCCGGCTGCGACCTGGTGGGGGTCTGCAAACTCATCAAACTCGGACGCACACTGGCTGTGGGTGAGGTCAACCTGTATTCAGAAGGCGATGCTGATCCTGTGGCCCATGCCGTGGGAACCTACGCCATTCCGCGCCAACGAGGGTAGGTTGAAGTGGCGTCAGTGTCGTGCTTTGGCGATCAGCACGAGTTTCAATCTGCCCGAATGCCATTGACGCGGATGACGGCCTCCCAGATTCGTTTTTCAGAGGCAATTCGGGTGGCCAGCTCCGCAGGCGTGCTCGACACTGCGGCCATGCCCAATGCCGCAAGCGCGCCCACCAGCTCGGGCCGGGCGACCGCCTCGCGAATCGCCAGGGAGGCGGTCTCGATGGCGGCTGGCGGAACACGGCCCGACATGAAGAACCCGAACCACTCCATGGCGACCAGATCGCGGTGTCCGAGTTCGACAAAGTTGGGGACGTCTGGCATGAGGCCGCTGCGTTGCGCGCCCGATGTGGCCAATACACGCAACTTGCCGGCCAGGCGGTGCGGGCGCAAGACTGCCTCGGGCAGGATCACCGCCGCAATCTGTCCTCCCAACAGCGCCGCCACTGTGGGCGGGCCGCCCGAGAAGCTGACGTGTTGCCAAGGTACATTGGCCTGCCTGAACAGCAGGGCTTCGAGCAGGTGCGGCAAAGACCCGACGCCGGGTGACCCGCCGTTGGCCAGCTTGGGGTTGTGCCGCATCCAGTCGAAGAAGTCGCGCAGACTGCCAACACTGTCCGGGACGGCGGGGCCGACGGCCAGGGCCAGCGGCATCTCTGCCGCCATCGAAACCGGTTGCAAATCGGCCACGGGGTCGTACCCCAGGGTGGCATGGAGCAAGGGGTTGAGCGCGGTGGCCCCAAGGCCTGCCAGGAGGAGGGTGGAACCGTCCGCCGGGGCCAGTTTCAAGGCATTGACGGCGATCCGGCCAGCCGCGCCAAGGCGGTTTTCGACGATGACGCTTCTGGCATATCGCTCGCTCAACTGCTCGGCGACCCGGCGCGCTACGCTGTCAGGGGCGCTGCCGGGTGCGCTGACACTGAAAATGCGCAAGGTTTCCAGGATGGCTTGAGCCTGGACCTGGCCACTGGCGCCAAGGCCGAGCAGCGCGGCCGCTGCGGCAGCGCTCCGCTGGAGGATTTTGCGGCGTGACGTGTTGTTGCTTGGTGTGGTGTGTGTGCTGCGTGTCATGTGAACTCCCGGTCAGGTTGAAGAGGCGATGGGGGTGTTGTGCGCCGCCCGGATCAGCCAGTGGTTTTGCCCGCCGCCAACCATCAGCCAACTGAACATGCGTTGCGCGGATTGGAGGGGCGTGCCATCCGGGTTGCGCCCGCCCTGGTTGGACCAGCGGATGTGAACGAGGGCCATGCCGGCGCTGATAAGCTGCACACCGATGTCGAGCGGGGCAATGACGCTGCCCTTCATGTTTGTTCGGTGAATCCGGGCGTGCTCGGACTCGATTTGCCCGCGCCCTTGCCAATGGCTGCCTCTCACATTCACAAAGTCGGCATCCTCACAGAACAGGGCCGCCGCAGCCGCCATGTCGCCGCAATTCCAGCACTGCTGCCAGCGCGCCACCACCGCGCGAATCGCTTCATCGTCTTTGGGGTTCAAGGGGCGCTCCTTCTTGTGATTCGTCTTGACACAAACTATAGTCAGCAAACCAATAGACGAAAAGTTCCAAATATGGAACTCAACATAACCATTCATGAATGGGTAAACCATGAACTTGACTGACCGCATCGGGCGCCGCATGAAGCTGCGCGACCTGCATATCCTTTTGGCGGTGGCGCAGGCCGGATCGATGGGGCGGGCAGCCACGGCCTTGTCGGTATCCCAGCCCGTCATCTCAAAGGCGATTGCAGAGCTGGAAGGGACCTTGGGCGCGCGCCTGTTCGACCGCGCCGCAC
>JANNEZ010000200.1:0-6843 GCA_031379255.1 Rhodoferax sp.
AGTTTCTGCTGGTCTTGCACGGTGGTGTATTTGCGCTGTGCGTCCTCTGGTTGACCGTGCGCACCAACAACTGGAGCCTGAGCTGGCGGCGGCGCCCGGTTGAAGCACCGTTGACGGGTGGCGTGGCATGAAGACCATCCGCCGGTTGATTTTTGGCGAAGTTCTGTACGCCGTGGCCTTTGTCACGATGGGTTTTCTCGCGCTTTTCTCTTTTTTCGACGTGGTGGACCAGGTCCAGAAGATCGGCCAGAGCAATTCCCCGGGTTACCAGCTCCCGCAGGCGTTGACCTACGTCGCGCTGCTCGTCCCCAGCCACCTCTACGAGTTGTTGCCCATCACGGTGCTGATCGGCACCATCTTCGTCATGGCCCGTTTGGCCCAAAGCTCGGAGTTCACCATTTTGCGCACCAGTGGCCTGGGGCCGTGGCGCGCCCTCAAGACGCTGTTGGCCATAGGTGGCGGTTTTGTCGTGCTCACCTTTGCCGTGGGAGACTACCTGACGCCCTGGGCCGACCGCGCAGCGCAACTGCTCAAGGCGCGATTTGAAGGCGACATCACCGTCGGCCAGACCGGCGCCTGGCTCAAGGAAAAGCAGCAATATTCCCAGTTTGCGGCCAACGTGAGCGCCATTGCCTCCGACGGGACCATGCGCGGATTGCGGATTCTGGAGTTCGACAACCGCGGGCGCGTGGTTTCCATGACGCGCGCCGAGTCGGCCCGGTTTGCCGGCGCTGACGCCTGGATCCTGAACCAGGTTGAACGCACCGAGTTCACGGCTGCTTCGCTGGATTCTGCGGGCAGCGCAACGGCCACGCCAGGTTTGAGCGAAATGCGGGTGGACCGCGTGAAGATGGACGAGTACCGCTGGCCCACCGGCATCAGCGCGGAAATGGTCTCCACCGCCGTGCTCAAGCCCGAGCGCATGGGCACCATCGACCTGTTCCAGTACATCCGCCACCTGGACGCCAATGGCCAGGCCGCCCAACGCTACGAAATCGAGTTCTGGAAGAAGGTGTTTTACCCCTTGAGTTGCCTGGTGATGGTGGTGCTGGCCCTGCCGTTTGCCTACCTGCACTTTCGCAACGAGGGGATTTCAGGCTACGTATTTGGCGGCGTGATGGCCGGCATCAGTTTCTTTTTTCTCAACAACGTGTCCGGCTACATGGGTGAGTTGCAGCAGTGGACGCCCTGGCTCACAGCCGCCCTGCCCGGCATGATCTACACCCTTCTCTCGCTGGCTGCGTTCGGCTGGCTGGTGCTCAAGCGCTGATTGGCCCATGGGTTCCAGGGCCATCGTCTTTCTCGCGCACGGTTCGCGCGACCCACTCTGGCAAGCGCCCATGGAGGCCATTGCCGCCCGGGCCCGCGCGCTTGAACCCCACGCTGCCGTGCGCCTGGCCTACCTGGAGTTGTGCGTGCCGGCCATTGGCGAAGTGGTGGCCGAGCTGGTGGCCGATGGCGTGTTGCGCATCGCTGTCATGCCGCTGTTTCTGGGAATGGGGCGGCATGCCCGCGAAGACCTGCCCAACGTGGTGGCAGCCCTCGAACTTCGGTACCCCGCAGTGTGGTTCGATTTGTTGCCGATGCTTGGCGAAAACCCGGCTCTGGTTGAGTTGGCCGCCAGCCTCGCCGTGAGTGCCGCATTGCCAGCGTCCCCCTGACGGACGAGCCCGACAACAGCCAGCCGATGAAAATCACTGACAAAACCACCCGCACCGCCTTCCTGATCCTGCTGGCGGCCAGTTTCGGCGTGGCACTGGTTCCTGCGCTCGACCCGGCGCTGGACATCGCCACCTCGGGCTATTTCCTGCAAGCCAACCCACCCCTCAAAACCGCCGAATGGTGGTGGGTGGATTGGCTCAACGAATACGTGCCCATGGTGTTCCGCAGTCTGGCTGTGGCGTGTATTCCCGCCTGGTGGCTGGCTTCCAAATCGACGAAATTCCGGCACCTGGCACGTCCGGTGGCTTTTGTCGGTATTGCCCTCTTGGTGGGGCCCGGCATATTGGTCAGCAGTGCCAAAGACATCACCAAGCGGGCCCGGCCCCACCATGTGACCGAATTTCAGGGCACCCGGCAGTTCTCACCCGCGCTCAAAGTCGCCAACCAGTGCGACGACAACTGCGCCTTTCCCAGTGGCCATACGTCTGACGGCATCTTCCTTGCCTCGCTGATGTTGATCGACCGCCGGCGTCGCTGGTGGTGGCTGGCGGGTGGCGTGGTGGGCGGCCTGGTGATCGGATTTGCCCGCGTCTCGGTCGGCGCCCATTGGCTCAGCGACGCCCTGTGGGCATTTCCCATCACCCTTTTGGGAAGCTGGCTGGTTTATCTGGTTTTTGAGCGTTTTTATCCGGCCAACCCCTCCTCAAAATCCGTCTGATCCGGCCGACAAACAGCGTTCAAACCAGATAATTTGTTATGCCACAAAGGCATAATAAATACATCCATCATCGGCAATTTGATATGAACCTTCACCAATTCCGATTTGTTCAAGAAGCCGCACGCCGCAACCTCAATTTGACGGAAGCGGCCAAGGCCCTGCACACCTCACAGCCAGGCGTCTCCAAAGCGATCATCGAGCTCGAAGAGGAGCTGGGCATCGACATCTTCACGCGCCACGGCAAACGGCTCAAACGCATCACCGAGCCAGGCCTGCATGTGCTCAAAAGCATTGAAGTCATCATGCGCGAAATCGGCAACCTCAAGCGCATTGGCGAACAATTCAGCGCCGAAGACAGCGGCACCCTCTCGCTGGCCACCACCCACACGCAGGCGCGTTACGTGTTGCCGGATTCTGTGGCGAAGCTGCGCGAGGCCTACCCCAAAGTCAATGTCAGCCTGCACCAAGGCTCGCCCGAGCAAGTGGCGCGCATGGTGATTGACGAAGTCGCCGACATCGGCATCGCCACCGAATCGCTGGCGGGTTACGCCGAGCTGGTGACCATGCCCTGTTATGAGTGGCAACACATGCTGGTGTTGCCCACCGGGCACCCGCTGGCGGGCAAGGAAGACATCACGCTTGAAGACCTCGCCCGCGAGCCGCTCATCACCTACCACCCCTCTTACACCGGCCGCACAAAAATCGACCAGGCCTTTGCCGCGCAAAAACTCTCGCCGCGCATCGCGCTTGAGGCGATCGACTCGGACGTGATCAAAACCTACGTGCGCCTGGGCCTGGGTGTCGGCATCGCCGCTGAAATGGCGGTGCGCGACGTGCAGGAAGACGCCGCCAACGGTGGCGACAAAACCGGCCTGGTGGCGCACCCGGCGGGGCGCCTGTTTGGGCAGAACATCACCCGCATTGCCTTCAAACGCGGCGCTTACCTGAGAAATTTCGCCTACAAGTTCG
This sequence comes from Rhodoferax sp., assembly GCA_031379255.1. GTDB lineage: Bacteria > Pseudomonadota > Gammaproteobacteria > Burkholderiales > Burkholderiaceae_C > JANYCG01. The sequence goes on from JANNEZ010000200.1 coordinate 3,350, forward strand.
CCGAGCTCGTCAGTGGCCGGCTCGACCGGGAACACATCGAGCAGGCCATGGGCGCAGCGCAAGACAAATGACCCTCGACACACCCGCATGACGATCGCCTTCACACCCACCCCGCAAACCCCCAGGACCCCGGCCCTCAAATCACGGCTCCCCGCCGTGGGCACAACGATTTTTACCGTGATGTCGGCCCTGGCCACGGAAAAAAATGCCGTCAATCTCGGCCAGGGATTCCCGGATTTCAACTGCGACCCGAAACTGGTGGGCGACGTCTCGGAAGCCATGGCGCGGGGCCTCAACCAATACCCCTCCATGCTCGGCGTGCCGGCGCTGCGCGAGGCGGTGGCGGCAAAAATCAAGGCCGTCTACGGGCGCGAATACGACGCCACCAGCGAAATCACCATCACCGCCGGCGCCACGCAGGCGATCATCACTGCCGTGCTGGCCATCGTGCACCCGGGCGACGAAGTGATCGTGCTTGAGCCGTGTTACGACAGTTACGTGCCCAACATCGAGCTGGCCGGTGGCGTCACCGTGCGGGTGCCGCTCACGCCGGGCGCTTTCCGGCCCGATTTTGGCAAGATCGCCGCCGCCATATCCGCCAAAACCCGCGCCATCATCATCAATTCGCCGCACAACCCGAGCGGCACGGTCTGGTCGCGCGCAGACATGCTCAAACTGCAGGAGATTCTGGCGCCCACCAACATTCTCCTGATCAGCGACGAGGTCTACGAACACATGGTGTTTGACGGCCAGGAGCACATGAGCGCCGCCCGTTTCTCCGGTCTTGCGGCGCGCGCCTTCATCGTTTCGAGCTTTGGCAAAACCTACCACGTGACCGGCTGGAAGGTCGGCTACGTGGCGGCGCCTGCGAGCCTGAGCGCCGAGTTCCGCAAGGTGCACCAGTTCAACGTGTTTACGGTGAACACGCCGGTGCAGCACGGTTTGGCCGCCTACCTGGCGGACCCAAAACCTTATCTGGAATTGCCCGCGTTTTACCAGCGAAAACGCGACCTGTTCCGCGCGGGCCTGGCGCAAACGAAATTCAAGCTCCTGCCCAGTGAGGGCACGTATTTCCAGTGTGTGGATATCGCGGGGCTGGGCGGCACGGCCGGTTCGCTGAACGAAGCCGATTTCTGCAAATGGCTCACCAGCGAGATTGGCGTGGCGGCGATTCCGCTGTCGGCGTTTTACGGCGATGGGTTCGACCAACGTGTGGTGCGGTTTTGTTTTGCGAAGAAAGACGAGACATTGAACCTGGCTTTGCAAAGGCTGGCGAAGTTGTGAGTACCCGGTTTGGGGTTGCGCGGGCCGGCAGCTCGGGCCCGTTCACTCGTAATGCGTCCACATGCGCAAAACACGGACGGTCCGCTCTTGGGTAAATACCTCGTACACCATACGGTGCTGAATGTTGATGCGGCGCGAGTACGCGCCAGCAAGATCTCCGACCAACTTCTCATAGGGTGGCGGATTTTGAAACGGATTGATGGCAAGGACGTCCAGCAGGTCTTGCGCCTTTGGCTTCAATCCGCTGGCTGCAAGCTTCTTGGCATCTTTGAGCGCCGGCTTGGCAAACACAATCTCCCAACTCACCACTTGAGCGCTTTCGCACTTTTTGCCAGCGGCTCCGCCATGCCTGCCTTGATGGATTCGCGCATGCCTGGCACCGCAAGCAGGTACAAAGTTTCCTGAATGGCACGCCAATCCTCAGCCGACAGCAAGACAGCGCTGGCGCGTTTTCCCGTGATGGTGATCGGCTCATGAGACTGGGCCGTGTCATCAATGATCCGGTACAGATTCGCCCGTGCTTCGCTGGCGGTCAATGCATGCATTTTGTATTCCCTCACAATTGAATCGAATGGTACGCAATGTCGTACGCATTGTCAATTGCCAAGTGCACGAACAGCCACGCGCCTTGCGTTGCATGTAATAAACGTTCAAAATGTTGCATGTAACAAACGGAGCGCATGATGGCCACAACAATTTCTGAGCGGGTTCAAAAGCATCGCGATGGGCTGCGTTTGGCCGGTTTGCGACCCGTGCAAATTTGGGTGCCAGACACGCGCCGGGCGAGCTTTGCCCTGGAATGCCAGCGTCAGTCGCGTTTGCTCAAAGACGACCCGCAAGAAGCGCAGACTCTGGACTGGCTGGGCGCCGCAGCCGACACTGAGGGGTGGACATGAGGCGTGGTGACCTGGTCACCATCGCCCTGCAAGGCGACTACGGCAAACCCCGGCCCGCGTTGATTATTCAATCTGACCTGTTTCACGAGCACCCCTCCATCACCGTATTGCCAGTCACCGGTGAACTGCGGGAAACCCCCCTATTTCGGGTACGCATCGAACCCAACCCTGCGAACGGTTTGCAAAAAACCTCAGATGTGATGGTGGACAAAGCGCAATCGGTTCCGCGTGACCGCATCGGAAGCGTCATCGGCCATGTCAGCGAAGAAGAAATGCTGGCGATCAGCCGCTCCCTGGCGGTGTTTCTGGGCGTTGTCTAAATGATGCGACGCGCTGCAACCCGCGTGTTGATGGTTTTGTCAAGCGGTTTAGGCCACTTGCTTGCTATTATATTGGTAGCTAACTATGTCCATTATTCGTGACTTGAAGGGCCAAAAAGCTTGAAAATCGGCGATGAGGAGCAGAATCATCGCAATTATTAACATCCAAGTTAATTATTGACCGTGCAAGCCCCGTGGGTTTCGCGGGCGGCCAACGAATACAGCCTGAGGCTCAGCTTCCAAGTCAAGCAGCGACGCGCTTGCGCGTTGCTGCTCTTTGGCGACCCGCTAAATTTCGCTCCACTGCCGTACGCAGCGCTGCATTGATCCGTGACTGATAGCCACTACCCTGCGCCTTGAAGAACTCCAAAATGTCCGCATCCAAACGGACAGAGGTGAGAACTTTTGTCGGGGCAGCCTGCGGCCCACGCCCGCGCTTAAGAACCGGCGCTCCCAGCATGTCTTCAGTCCACGCTGGATTGTCCGGGTCGTTGACCTTAGCCGAGGTTTTCTTTGGCAACTTGGCGGTAGTAGCGAGCTTCATGTTTTTCTGCCTTTCGCAGCGATACCACGTGAGCCCCATTCGGACGCTCCGTGTCAACCAACACCACCACCCCAGCCTCCAGAAGACCGAAGCAAACCAGGCGTTCCTCGCCGTAGTCTTGCCTTTTGTCTTCGCGGGTCACTGTGAAGTGGTCCCAGATTGCATCGCATCCGACGAAGTCAAGCCCGTGATTCTTGATGTTCAGCTTGCGCTTTGGTTCGTCCCATGTGAGCATACTTAATTGTATCTACAAAATACCAGCGTGCAAGGTGAAATTTAACGAATGAACGGGACTCTCCATCCCAGGCGAGCCGCGTGTCTTGCGGTTTGCGGCATCAATGTGCCAGCGATGGAGAGGTCAAACCTTTAGCTCCGACCTGACTTGAGCCCACGTTTGTTTGCGCTGAAAACTCGTTTTCTTCATTTCATCTGAAAGGGGAAATCATGGTC
>JANNEZ010000234.1:0-13393 GCA_031379255.1 Rhodoferax sp.
AAGGCAAGCGGCGGCTTCCCCACTGCCGAGTCCGGGGTTGTGCTTGTGTTGCTGTCTGCGCTAGGCGGTTGCGCGTTGACGGTTGGCAATCTCCAGAATTCAGCTGCCGTGGCTGCGCCAACGGTTCCAGGCGTCGGCAGCCTCTGGATCAGCACGACACGGTATGTGAACACTGGCGCTTCAAGATCCCCGGAGGTGCTTCAGGTGGTCCGCATGCATGACGGTCGACCAGTGGTGGCTGGCGAAACATTCGGCTACAAAGGGGAGATCATTGAAGGCGCTGTAGGCACGGTGATCGCCACTGAATCGTGCGCAAAAAAAGTGCCACCTGAATATTTGATGCCGCCCCACATCGCCAACCAATGCGGATGGCATCTTTGTTATCCACCTGAGCTAGGCAAGACATTTTTCCGCAAAATGGTCATCTTCGCCGATCTTTACAGTTGCGAACCCAAGGAAGGGATGTATTCTTTTTCGGCAAAGCGTCTGGACGCCACTGCTCACGGAAATGTGGTTGTCGGGCATGCGCGAGTTGACTTTGGCATGTTCAGCAAGGTTGATTGGCAGAGTTACATCATGCCGGGTTATGGTGAGGTGCATGGTGACTCGCCTGGGCGGGTCACTTCGTACTCTAAAGTTGATGTGAAGCTGGCTCAAAATTCCACAAACAACGTGGCGGCATTTTCCGCAGACATTGCGGGGAGGCGTCTTTCTGGTTTATTGGCTTCACACTCGCCGAATTCAGGACAAAAAAGAGAATGTCGCATCGCCGCTTACGGCGACAGCCTCACCGAGGGTCTTGGGGCAAGAAGCGAGGAGAGCTACCCGGCTGTCCTGTCGCGTCTCATGGGCTTTGAAGTCTGCAATCTGGGAGCTTCCGGGCGCACTACCTCTGTCGCACTTGAGGCAATTTCAGAGGTGCTTGAGGTCCACCCCAAAGTGGTTGTCCTGATTTTGGGCGCGAATGACGCATTGCGCGGCCTGTCAAGATCACAGACAAAAGAAAACATTTTGCAGATGGTCAACAAGTTGAGGGCGCAGGGAATCATGGTTGTACTTGCCGGTATCGATTCCCGTCGGGCAGACATCCCCAAATTCTTGAAAGACCTGCACGGCCTCTACATGGAAATTGCCAATGATTTGAGCGACGAAGTTCTCTTTATTCCCAGCGCTATGGACGGTATTCTTGGCGACCCGGAATTGACCTCTTCCGACGGCATGCACCCCAACGGCAAAGGGTACAAGAGGCTGGCGCAAAACCTTTTCGATGCGGCGTTTTCTCAGGCGCTGGACATACTCAGGGTGGTGCCAGCAATGTCACCACAAAACGCGCGTTGAAAAAACGCCAAACGCCGCGTCTTTGGTGATCAAAGCGGCGTCTTCAAGGAAACTCTGGGCGGCCAACATGCGGTCAAATGGATCGCGGTGATCGAGCGCCAGGCCACCTGCATGCACCGCATGTTGCCAGCTCATCGGCAGGTGCGTGAACCCGTCGCCTTGAACCAGATCGTGAAAACGCTGAAGCGCCATCGCGCCAATGGCGAGCTTCCCCAGCCGGGTTTTGGTGGCGATCTCCCACGCGCTTGCCGCGCTGACGAGCACCGTGTTGGCATCGCTGGCAATCAGGCGTTTCGCTTTGGTTGACAGCTGGGGGTCGTCTGTCCACCACCATAACAAGGTGTGGGTGTCGAGCAGCAGCTTCACTGGGGTGACCAGACTGCAAGCTCTTCAGGCGGCAAGGGTTCAAAAAATGCTGCTTCTACCTTGCCTGCCAACTGTCCGGATTGGCGTGTGCTTTTTGCTTTGGCCAGTGGCATCAACCGGGCGTAGGGCACACCCGCCTTTGCCAAAACGATTTCCTGGCCGCCATGCGCCAGCTCAAGCAATTTGGAAAAATGCGTTTTGGCGTCATGCACGTTGACGAATGGGAGCGAGCCTGGGCTTTGTGCATGGTGGACTACGGACATGGACTAAGTATACCTATTCCTTTAACCCCACACCTCCTGGGCCGTCTCGATCACCAGGCGCAGCTTGTTGCGCTGCGCTTCCACCGCGATGTCATTGCCGTGCACCGTGCTGGCAAAACCACACTGCGGCGACAGGGCGAGCTGGTCCATGGGCACGTATTGGGCGGCTTCGTCGATGCGGCGCTTGAGGTCGTCTTTGGATTCGAGCGCGCCGAATTTGGTGGTCACCAGTCCCAACACCACGGTTTTGCCTTTTGCGAGGTAACGCAGGGGTTTGAAGTCGCCGCTGCGCGCGTCGTCGTATTCCATGAAATAGGCGTCGATGTTCATTTCCTTGAGCAGGGCCTCGGCCACCGGCTCGTAGTTGCCGGCAGCCGCGTGGGTGCTCTTGAAGTTGCCCCGGCACAGATGCATGGCCAGGGTCATGCCAGCGGGTTTCTGCGCCACCACGAGGTTGATGAACTTGGCGTAGCGGTGCGCCAGCTCGTTCGGGTCGTCGCCGCGGCCACGCGCGGCTTCGCGCATTGTGTCGTCGCACAGGTAGGCCAGGTTGGTGTCGTCCATCTGCACATAGGTGCAACCCGCCGCTGCCAGTGAACGCAGCTCGTCGCCATAGGCTTTGGCCACGTCTTCGTAAAACACCGGATCGAGCTCGGGGTAAGCCGTGCGGTTGATGCCCGCGCGCCCGCCGCGAAAGTGCAGCATGGTGGGCGAAGGGATGGTCACCTTGGGCGTGTTGCCTTTGCCGACCTGGGATTTCAGGTAGTTGAAGTCAGCCAGCTGGATCTGTTTGGCATGGGTGACTTTGTCGACCACGTGGATGGCCGGCGGCACCAGGTGCTCCTTGCCATCGGCGCCAATGGCCAGTGTGGCTTCGCCGACCTTCACGCCGCCGAGCTGCTCCAGGAAATCGAGGTGGAAATAGGTGCGGCGGTATTCGCCGTCGGTGATCGATTTGAGTCCGACGTCTTCCTGGAACTTCACCACTTCCGTGATGGCCTTGTCTTCCACCAGGCGCAGTTGTTCGGCGTTGATCTGCCCACGGGCTTTTTGCTCGCGCGCGTCAAGCAGGAATTTGGGGCGCAGGAAGCTGCCAACGTGGTCGAAACGGGCGGGGATCGTGTTCATGGTGTCTCCAGTGAAGGGTCGTAAGTGATGCTGGCCAACGCGCATCTTAGACACTTTAGCCTGGGCGTTAATGAATACATAAAAACAAAAATCGACCATAAATGGCCCATAATTGCCCACTTATTGGTTTAAATTGCAATTAATGTATACAACGCGTATACTAAAAGTGCCGATCAAGCGCAAAATGGCACTCGCGCGGCGTCAGCACCTGTTTCGAAAGGCGTCTCATGGTTCCCGCAAATTCGTCGCAAAGTTTTCCCCTGAACGCCTGGTATGCGGCGGCCTACGACGTGGAGGTTGGGCGCAAGCTGCTGGCGCGCACGATCTGCAACCAGAAACTGGTGCTGTACCGCCTGCAAAACGGTGATGTGGCGGCGCTGGAAGACGCCTGCTGGCACCGGTTGATGCCGCTGTCGCTCGGGGCGCTGGACGGCGACTCCGTGCGTTGTGGTTACCACGGCCTGGAATACAACGCGCAGGGCCGCTGCACCCACATGCCCAGCCAGGAGACGATGAACCCTTCGGCGTGTGTGCGGGCCTATCCAGTGGTGGAGAAACACCGGTTTGTCTGGGTTTGGCCGGGTGATCCGGCCAAGGCGGACCCGGCGCTCATCCCCGACATGCACTGGAACGACGACCCGGCCTGGACCGGCGACGGCCGGATGATCCGCGTCAAATGCGACTACCGGCTGGTCGTCGACAACCTGATGGACCTGACCCACGAAACCTTCGTGCACGGCTCCTCCATTGGCCAGCGGGCGGTGGCCGAGGCGCCGTTTGTGGCGACCCACGGCGAACGCACCGCCACCGTGACGCGTTTCATGGAAAACATCGACGCGCCGCCCTTCTGGGCTGGCCAGATCAACCACGCGCTGGCGTACAAAGGCAAGGTCGACCGCTGGCAGATCATCAAATTTGAAGCGCCGTGCACGGTGAATATCGACGTTGGGGTGGCCGAAACCGGCACCGGGGCGGTGCCGCCGGCGGTGAACGGCGACGTGAACCAGGGCGACGTGCGCCAGAGCCTGCGCGCGCGCGGCGTGAACGGCTTCGTGCTCAACACCATCACGCCCGAGACCGACCAGACCTGTCTGTACTTTTGGGCGTTTTCACGCAACTATTGCCTCAAGGAGCAGCGGCTCACGCACGAGTTGCGCGAAGGTGTGGCGAACATCTTCCGCGAAGACGAACACGTGCTCGAAGCGCAGCAGCAGGCCATGAACGACCACCCCGAGCACCGGTTTTACAACCTCAACATCGACGCCGGTTCCATGTGGGCGCGCCGCTTGATCGACAACCTCGTGGCCAGAGAAAACCCGGTTGCGTCAGATAATAGAAATATAGTAAATATAAAATCTATTTAGTTTATTATTTATACATTATTAGTAAAATATTAATAGCAACAAATTTAAATAATTCGTGACTTTATATCCATAAATATAATATGAAAAAATTGGTAAGTATTTATCACGAAGATGATGCCGCCGGCAATTCTGGCAACGTTGGCAGCATCACCAGCCTGCCGGTCGGCCTGCCCAGCCCGCAACAAAGTGTGCAACTCAAGGCCCAGCTCAAACTGCGCGAAATGATCCTGGCCGGCGAGTTGCCGGGCGGCGCGCGCATCGCCGAGTTGTCCATCGTCGAAAAGCTCGGCTTCTCGCGCACGCCGATTCGCGCGGCCCTGATGCGGCTTGAACAAGAAGGCCTGCTGGACGCCTTGCCCAATGGGGGTTATGCCGTGAAGACTTTTTCCGAGCGTGAAGTGGCCGATGCCATCGAGCTGCGTGGCACGCTGGAAGGCCTCTCGGCACGGCTGGCGGCCGAGCGCGGTGCGGCGCCCATGGTCTTGAAAGAAGCCCGCGAAGCCTTGAGCGGCATCGACGCGCTCTTGGGCCAAAGCGCCTTGAACGACGAGGCATTTGCCGATTACGTGCTTTTCAACGAACGTTTCCACACGCTGTTGGGTGAGATGTCCGGCAGCGGCGTGATCGCCCGCGAGATCGAACGCGTTTGCGCCATGCCTTTTGCCTCGCCCTCGGGTTTTGTCGTGGCGCAGGCCAACAGCCCGGCCGCGCGCGACATGTTGATCGTGGCGCAAGACCAGCACTGGCAGGTGCTGGACGCCATCGAGCGGCGCGAAGGCGCACGCGCCGAGGCGCTGATGCGTGAACACTCCCGCATCGCGCAACGCAACCTGCGCGAGGTGGTGCGCGGGCCACTCATCGACCAAATGCCCGGCGTGCGCCTGATTCGAAAACCATGACCAACACAAACGAACAAGGCCCTGCAGGCGCCTGGCTGGACGCCCGTGTAGCGGCCCTGCGCGACGTGACGCCCACCGTGCGCGAGTTCACCCTCGTGCTGCCGGGCCGCCCGCAGCCGCACGCGCCGGGCAGCCACGTGCAGGTGCAGATCATGGTCGGGCAGGGCGCGGGCGCAAGGCTGCACACGCGCTCGTATTCGCTCATCGGCCCGACGCATGCGGCGGACGGCGCAGCCAGCACCTGCCGCATCGCCGTCAAGCGCCTTGACGCGGGTCGCGGCGGCTCGCTGGCGATGTGGCGGCTGGTCGTGGGCGACCGCCTGCACGTCACCCGGGCGCAGAACCATTTCCCGCTCGATCTGTCCGCGCCCGCGCACCTGCTGGTGGCTGGCGGCATCGGCATCACGCCGCTGCTGGGCATGGCGCAGGCTCTGGCAGCGCGTGGCGCCAACGCGCGTTTGCTGTTTGGCGCGCAGTCCGACGAAGAACTGGCTTACCTGCCCTTGTTGCACGGGGCGCTGCCGGGCAAGGTCTCGACGGCCGTTGCCGTGCGGGGTGAGCGCGTGGATTTTGCGACAGAGATTGCGGCCTTGCCAGCACAGGGTCAGATGTATATTTGCGGGCCCGCACCCATGCTCGACGCGGCACGCCGCGCCTGGGTCCAGGCCAAGCGCCCCTTGGCCGATTTGCGCTACGAAACCTTTGGCAGCAGCGGGCGTTTTGCCCCGCAGGCGTTTCGGGTGAAGGTGCCGCGGCACCAACTGGATTTTGAAGTCGCCGCCGATGTCGGCCTGCTGGACGCCCTGGAACTCGAAGGCGTGCAGGCGCTGTACGACTGCCGGCGCGGCGAATGCGGCCTGTGCGCGATGGACGTGCTGGCGGTCAGTGGCGAGATCGACCACCGCGACGTGTTTTTGAGCGACGATGAGAAAGCCCGCAACAAGCGCATCTGCGTGTGTGTCTCGCGCGTGGTAGGCGAGATCACGCTCGATTCGGCGTACCGCGTTGACGCAACTTGAGGCAGCTTGAGGCATAGTACGGGCCTGTGCGAACCGTTCATTTTTTGACCCCCCAATGTTGACCATCCTCTTTGACGGCATCGCTTACGGCATGCTTCTGTTCGTGCTGGCTGTCGGGTTGGCAGTCACCATGGGCCTGATGAATTTCATCAACCTCGCGCATGGCGCCTTTGCCATGGCCGGCGGTTACATCACCGTGCTGCTGATGCAAAAGGCGGGTGTGCCGTTTCTGCTGTGCCTGCCACTGGCGTTTCTCGGCGCCGCCTTGCTGGGCGGGATGCTGGAGCGCACCCTGTACCGGCCGATGTACGCCAAGCCGCACCTGGACCAGGTGTTGTTCTCCATTGGCCTGACCTTCATGGCCGTTGCCGCGACCGATTATTTTGTTGGCTCGCAGCAGCAGATCATCCAGCTGCCGGCCTGGCTCAAGGGCCGCACCGAGCTGGAAATATTCGGTGGGGGCGCCTGGATGCTGGGCATGGGGCACTACCGGCTTTTCATCATCGCGGTGTGCGCGGTGCTCACGGTCGGCCTGCAGCTGGTGCTGGCCAGGACCCGGTTTGGCAGCCGTCTGCGCGCCTCGGTAGACGACCAGCGCGTGGCGGCCGGCCTGGGCATCAACGTGAACGCGGTGTTCCTGTCGACCTTTGCCGTCGGCTCGGGCCTGGCCGGACTGGGCGGCTCGCTGGGCGCCGAGGTGCTGGGGCTGGACCCGACGTTCCCCTTGAAATTCATGGTGTACTTTTTGATTGTGGTCGCCGTCGGCGGCACCTCCAGCATCACCGGGCCGCTATTGGCCGCATTGCTGCTGGGCATCGCCGACGTGGCCGGCAAATACTACATACCCAAACTCGGCGGTTTCATCGTCTACAGCCTGATGATCGCCATCCTGATCTGGAAGCCGCAGGGCCTGTTTGTGCGACAGGGGGCCAAATGAACTCAAGCCGCTACAAGCCTTGGGAAATCGCGCTGTGGCTGCTGGTGCTGGCCTCGCCGTTCCTGTTGTCAAAACACGCGCCGATCATCAACGAAATCGCCATCGTGGCGCTGTTTGCGGTGTCCTTGGACCTGGTGCTGGGCTACACCGGCATCGTCTCGCTCGGCCATGCCGCGTTTTTCGGCATGGCCGCTTATGGCGCCGCCTTGTTTGCCAAACACATCAACCCGGATCCGCTCCTGGGATTGGCCGTCGGCGTTGCGCTGGCCACTGTTTTGGGCGCGGTTTGCAGCCTGACCATCATCCGCGGCAGCGACCTCACGCGCCTGATGGTCACGCTGGGCATGGGCCTCATCCTGTACGAGCTGGCCAACAAACTCGACTGGTTGACCGGCGGAGCAGATGGCCTGCAGGGCGTGGTCATGGGCAAAGTGCTCGGGCAGTTTGAGTTTGACCTGGCCGGTCACACGGCGGCCTGGTATTCGATCACGGTGCTTATTGTCCTGTTTGCGCTGGTCCGCCGGCTGGTGAATTCACCCTTTGGCGCCACCCTCAAAGCCGTGCGTGACAACCGCCTGCGCGCGCAGTCCATCGGCATTCCGGTTACGCAGCGGCTGGCCGTCATCTACACCGTAGCGGCGGCTGTGGCCGGCGCGGCCGGCGCGCTGCAGGCGCAGACCACCGGTTTTGCCTCGCTCGACCTGTTCGAGTTCATCCGCTCGGCCGACGTGATGCTGGTGCTGGTGATCGGCGGCACCGGCTGGCTGTATGGCGGCGTGGCAGGTGCCGTCGTGTTCAAGCTGCTGCAAGACGTGATCTCCGGCATCACACCGCAATACTGGACCTTCTGGATCGGCCTCTTTCTGGTGGTGCTGGCGCTGGTGGGCCGTGACCGTTTGATCCGGCCCTGGACCTGGTTTGGCAAGGCAAAGAAAGCTTCCGCATGAACGCCGCTTCGCTGGATACGGTGCTGTCGACCCACGGGTTGAGCAAGCGCTTCGGTGGCATCACCGCAACCGACAACGTCAACCTCGAATTGAAGCAAGGCGCGCGCCATGCCTTGATCGGTCCCAACGGCGCAGGCAAGACAACCCTCATCAATCTGCTGACGGGCGTGTTGGAACCGACCGGCGGAACCATCACACTCGAAGGCCGGGACATCTCGAACCTCGCGCCGCACCTGCGTGTGAAGCGTGGCCTGGTGCGCACGTTTCAGATCAACCAGCTGTTTGACTCGCTGACGCCATTGGAAACCTTGGCCCTGACGGTGTCGCAAAACCGGGGACTGGGCGGCCAATGGTGGCAGGCGCTGGGCGCCGACAAAACCGTCACTGCGCGGTGTGAAGCGTTGCTGGAGCAGTTTCACCTTACCTCGGTGGCGCACCAGACGACCCGGGAAATGGCCTATGGCAAGCGCCGCCTGCTTGAAATTGCGATAGCGCTGGCCTGCGAGCCTCGCGTGTTGCTGCTGGACGAGCCGGTTGCCGGTGTGCCGGCTGGTGAGCGCGAGGAACTGCTGGCCACCGTGGCGGCCCTGCCCAAGGAAGTTTCGGTGCTGCTGATCGAACACGACATGGACCTGGTTTTCAGTTTCGCCAATCGCATGACCGTGATGGTCAATGGCGCGGTGCTCACCGAAGGGACGCCCGCGCAGATTGCCGCCGACGAACGCGTCAAAGCCGTCTACCTGGGGCATGGGCAAGAGCCAGAGCAGGCGCAATTGTCCGAAGAAGGGGCCATGCGCCATGGGTAAGGTATTGCTCACGCTCGAAACCTTAAGCGCCGGTTACGGCGAAGCGGTGGTGTTGCATGACGTGAACCTGTCGCTAAAAGAAGGCCAGACACTGGCCTTGCTCGGCCGCAATGGCACCGGCAAAACGACCCTGATCAATACCCTGGTGGGTGCCACGCGCCAACACGGTGGCTCGATGACACTCGGCGCGGGCAGCGCTGCGGTGGCTTTGCACCGGCTGCCGTCGCATGAGCGGGCCGCGGCAGGCATCGGCTGGGTGCCCCAGGAACGCAACATCTTCAAGTCGCTTACCGTGCATGAAAACCTCACGGCTGTCGAGCGCCCGGTCCGCGCGCCGGGTTCGCGGCCCTGGACGCCCGGGCGCGTCTACGAGATGTTCCCGCGTCTGGCCGAGCGCAAGGGCAATCTGGGCACCCAGCTCTCCGGCGGAGAGCAACAGATGCTCGCCGTGGGCCGGGCGCTGGTGCTGAACCCGACACTGCTGCTGCTGGACGAACCCCTGGAGGGCCTGGCGCCGATCATCGTGCAGGAATTGCTGCAGGCGATTCGCCGCATCACGCGCGACGAAGGTCTGAGCGCAATCATTGTGGAACAGCACCCACAGGCGATTCTGGCGATCTCGGATACCGCCGCCGTGCTGGACCGGGGCACTGTGGCGCATACCGGCAGCGCCACCGACCTGCAGCGCCAGCCTGAATTGCTCGACCGCCTGCTGGGTGTCGCGCGATAAACTCCTTTCCTGGCAGGGCGCGTCAGGCGCTGCAAGAACCGTCACTTTCACTTTGGAGACACGACATGACCCGTCCACAATTCCCGAGCGCCCGAAAAATGCTTCTTGGCCTGTCGCTGGCTGCGATGGCGACTTTGGCCGCCGCCCAGAACTTTCCCTCCAAAGCCATCAAGATCGTGGTGCCCTTTGGCGCTGGCGGTGTGGCTGACCTGACCGCCCGCACCGTCGCGCAGAAACTGGGCGAAGCCGTGGGCCAGGCGGTGGTGGTTGAGAACAAGCCCGGCGCCGGCGGCGTGGGCGCGGGCGACGCGGTGGCCAAGGCCGAGCCGGACGGCCACACGCTGCTGCTGATGTCCAATGGCACGGCAGTGACCGCCGGGTTGTTCAAGAGCCTGCCCTTCGACACGCTCAAGGACTTTGCGCCCGTGAGCACACTGGGCACATTTGACATCGCCATCATTGCCGCAGCCGATTCGCGTTTCAAGACGCTGGGTGAGCTGGTGGCCTTCGCCCGCAGCAACCCTGGCAAGTTGAACCTGGGCAGTGTGAATATTGGCAGCACGCAAAACCTGGCGGCAGAGTTGCTCAAGAGCAGCGCCGGGCTGGATGTGCAGGTGGTTCCGTTCAATGGCACGCCAGCTTTGGTGACCGCCCTGCGCGGCGGCCAGGTGGATGCGGCGGTGGAGATTCTGGGGCCGGTGATGGGCCAGATCAAGGGCGGGGCGCTGCGGGCCCTGGCGGTCACCGGCGAACGGCGGGCCAGCGCTTTGCCGGATGTGCCAACAGCCAAGGAAAGCGGCCTTGCCAATTACGTCGCCGCCAGCTGGAACGGGCTTGCCGCGCCGGCCAAAACCCCCAAAGACGTGATTGCCCGCCTGAACCGCGAATTGGTGGCCATTCTCAACCAGCCGGACACCAAGGCCAAATTGCTGGCCATCAATGTTGATGCCCGCTCCAGCACACCCGAGCAGGCCGCCGAGCTTCTGGCCAGCGACATCAAACGCTGGGGCGACGTCATCACACGCGCCAAAATCCCGACGCAATAAGCTTTTCAGGCGACAGACAAACATGCACAGCCATATTGGCATCCTCGGGTACGGCGAAGTTGGCAAAATTTTCGCCAGCGGGCTCAAGTCCAAGCAGGGTGTCGCATCCGTCAGCGCCTGGGATGTCAAGTTGGCCGACCGGCACGCCGGGGAAGCCATGGCGCAACACGCGCATGACGCCTCTGTTCTCGCTGTGGCGTCGATGCAGGAACTGTGCGCCAAAGCCGACTTCCTGATTTCCGCGGTAACCGCTTCCAGCACACTGGCCGTGGCACAGGAAGCGGCGCGGCATTTGCGCCGGGGCGCGCTGTTTCTGGATTTGAATTCAGCCTCGCCGGGCACCAAGCAGCAGGCCGCCCAGGCCATTGAAGCGGCCGGTGGGCAGTATGTTGAGGCGGGTGTGATGACCTCCATTCCGCCCTATGGCATCCAGGTGCCGATGCTGCTGGGTGGCGCAGGCGCGGCAGACTTGGCGGCGCGGTTCACTGCCTGGGGGCTGGACGCCAAGGCCGTCTCGGCCCAGCTCGGTGTCGCCAGCGCCATCAAGATGTGCCGCAGCGTCATGATCAAGGGGCTGGAGGCGCTCGTGATCGAAAGTTATGCCACCGCGCGCCATTACGGCGTGGAAGCGCATGTCTTGCCCACACTCGCAGAAACCTTTCCCAGCATTGACTGGGAAAAACAGGGCGCGTATTTTTTCAGCCGTGTCGTGCAACACGGCAAGCGCCGTGCCGAAGAAATGCGCGAGGCGGCCCGCACCGTGCAAGAGGCGGGTTTTGAACCGCTGATGACGTCCGGCACCGCCGCCAAACAGCAGTGGGTGGCCGACCAGGCTGCAGCCGGTGTGTTTGCCGCTGTCGGCGAGGGCGCGCGCTGGCAGGACTACGCCGACGCGCTGCTGAAACACCGCAGGGCCTGATGGCCGGCGAGCCGCTGGAAGACCGGCTGGAGGACAGTCTGGCCTTGCCTGGCCGCATCCTGTTTTTGTGCGACGACCTGTCGCACATGAAAGCGCAGCTGAAGGGCGTTGATTTCGCGCTGGCGCAGGTCAGCAGTTTGCGCGACGACGTATCCACCGACGAGATCACGCCGGTGGCCATGCTCTCGCATTTTGACGGCCAGTTGGCACGTTACCCCTACACCGGTTTTACCGTTGCTGGCCAGCGCCCGGTGCGTGTGGACGCGCTGCGCCTGGGCAATTTCAGCGTCACGGTGGCAGGGCAGCGCTACGGCAAAGGCTCGTCGCGCGAGCACAGCCCCATGTCTGAAAAGCTGGCGGGTGTGCGCCTGGTGATCGCCCGCAGCTTCGAGCGCATTTACCGGCAGAACGCCGACAACATCGGGCTCTTCACATCGACCGACTTTGGCTTGATCGAACGCATCCAGCGCGGCGAAGCGATCGGCATTGGCGAATTGGTGAAAGACCGCGAGCCGCTGGCCGCTGCGATTTTGCGCAGTGGTGGTTTGCTGAAATTTGGTCAATTGAATTTGCAGCAGGCGGTACCGACGGTAGCGACGGTAGCGGCGCCGGGCGGCGCGAATCTGCCGCAGCGGCCCCAAACCCTGTTTGAAAAAATCATCCGCCGCAACGCGCTTGAAACCGGCGTCACAAAGGCCGACGCCGTCCCTGGCGCAGGCCTCTTCGTGCGCGCACATTGGCGTTTCATCCACGAGTACTACACCGGCATGGCCGCGCACATGTTGCACGAGACCTTTGGCGTTGCGCGCGGCGCGCCGCTGGCGCTGGTTGAGCCGGGGAGCATTGTGGCGTTTGAAGACCACACCTCGTACGTGGCGCAAAGCCCCGCGCATCTGAAAAATGGCCTGGTGCCCAACATGCGCCTGATGGTGCAGGCCCAGCGGGACTTTGTCGCAGCCAACGCGCTTCGCCTGCACCGCACGCTGACTGAAGCCGAGGCCCTGGCCGATGACGGCAGCAACGTCGCTGGCATTTCCCACGCTATGGTGATCGAGCACTACGCCTTGCCGGGCCAGGTTGTGGTGGGCACCGACTCCCACACACCCCACAGCGGCGCGCTGGGCTGTGCGGCCTTTGGCGTCGGCACCACCGACATGGCTTCTGCCTTCATGACCGGCGCGGCGCGGCTCACGTTGCCCGAGTGCCTGCGCATCGAATTGCAAGGGGAATTGCCGCCGGGCATCACCGCCAAGGATGTGGTGCTGCACCTGCTGGCGCTGCCCAAGATCAGGGCAGGGCTGGGCGTGGGCAAAGTATTTGAGTTCACCGGCAGCGCTGTAGCGGGGATGGGCATCGACGAGCGCGCTACGCTGACCAACATGACGGCCGAGCTGGGCGGCCTGAGCGGCATCGTCGCCCCAGACGCGCAGACAGTGGCGTTTCTGCGGGAGCGCCGGGGTGTGCAGTTTCGCGTTGAGCCGTGGATGGCGAGTGACGCAGGCGCCGTCTATGCCGACGACATCCGCGTCGATTGCAGTGCCTTGAGCCCCATGGTCGCCGCCCCCGGTGACCCCGGCAACGGCATCGCGCTGGGCAGCCTGGCAGCGCCGGTGAAGATCGACATCGCCTAT
>JANNEZ010000244.1:0-4744 GCA_031379255.1 Rhodoferax sp.
GTCCACCGCAGTGAATTTATCAATGCGCGTTTTGCCGGTGGCCGGGTCGATTTCGACTTCGCAGATGTAGGTTCCTGCCGGGAAGGTGAAGTTGGTCGGGTCGTAAAACGCGGTTTCGTTCAGGCCCGGCTCCAGCTTGTCGAGCGGGTAGTTGTGCGGCACATAAGCCGTGAGAGCCACGCTGCCGAAGGGCACTTTTTTGTCGGTGCCTTTCACGGTGAACTCGCCATTGGCGAACTCCACGTCGGCGTCGCTGGCTTCCATCAAATGCGCGGCGATTTTCTTGGCCTTGGTTTCGATCTTGTCGAGCGCCTTCATGATCGCCGCGCCACCCACCGAAATGGAGCGTGAGCCGTAAGTGCCCATGCCGAAGGGCACGCGGCCGGTGTCGCCATGCACCACGTCGACGTTTTCCACCGGAATGCCCAGGCGCGCCGCCACAACCTGCGCGAACGTGGTTTCGTGCCCCTGGCCATGGCTGTGCGAGCCGGTGAACACCGTCACGCTGCCGGTCGGGTTGACACGGATTTCGCCACATTCAAACAGGCCCGCACGCGCGCCCAGGGCGCCGGCGATGTTGGACGGCGCGATACCGCAGGCTTCGATGTAACTGCTGTAACCAATGCCGCGTTTCAACCCCTTGGCCGTGCTGGCTGATTTGCGCGCGGCAAAACCGGCCACATCGGCCAGTTTTTCGGCTTTGTCCATGGCGCCACGGTAGTCGCCCACGTCGTATTGCAGAGCCACCGGGGTCTGGTACGGCCAGCTCGTGATGAAGTTGCGTTTGCGGATTTCGTCCTGCGAGAGGCCCATGTCCCAGGCGCAACGGGTGACCAGGCGCTCCAGCAGGTACGTGGCCTCGGGGCGGCCTGCGCCCCGGTAGGCGTCGACCGGCGTGGTGTTGGTGAACCAGCTGTCTACTTCCACATAAATCTGCGGACAGGTGTATTGGCCGGCCAGCAGTGTGGCGTAAAGAATGGTGGGCACCGCCGAGCCGAAGGTGGACAAATAAGCGCCCAAATTCGCATCGGTGTGCACGCGCATCGCGAGAAACTTGCCGTTGGCGTCCATCGCCATTTCGGCGTGGCTCACGTGGTCGCGGCCATGCGCGTCGGTGAGGAAGGATTCGCTGCGCTCGCAGGTCCATTTGATGCTGCGGTTGACCTGCTTGGCGGCCCAGGTCAGCGCCACGTCTTCCTGGTACAGGTAGATTTTGGAGCCGAAGCCGCCGCCGACGTCGGGGGCGATCACGCGCACCTTGTGTTCGGGCAGGGAGAGCACAAACGCGCACATCAGGAGGCGCTCGACGTGCGGGTTCTGGTTCGACACATACAGCGTGTATTCGTCGCTGGCGCGGCTGTACATGCCAATGGCCGCGCGCGGCTCCATGGCGTTGGGCACCAGGCGGTTGTTGGTCAAATCGAGCTTGGTGACTTTGGCGGCGGTGGCGAAGACGCCGTCAACCGCGGCCTTGTCGCCCAACGCCCATTTGAAGCAATGGTTGTCGGGCGCCGCTTCGTGCAAAGCCGTGGCTTTGGCGGCCTGCAGCACGTCAGTCACCGCCGGCAGGACATCGTAGTCCACGTCAACCGCTTCAGCCGCGTTTTTGGCTTGCTCCAGCGTTTCGGCGATCACCATGCCGACAGCGTCGCCCACGTGGCGCGCTTTGCCCACGGCCAGCACCGGGTGCGGCGGCTCCTTCATGGGGGTGCCGTCGGTGCTGGTGATGAGCCAGCCGCAGGGCAGGCCGCCCATTTTTCCTTCGAGGTCCTTGCCGGTGAAAATCTTCACCACGCCCGGCATGGCCGAGGCTTTGGCGGTGTCGATTGACTTGATGACAGCATGCGCGTGCGGGCTGCGCACAAAGACGCAATGCGTCTGGTGGACGTGGTTGATGTCGTCGGTGTAGTTGCCCGCGCCAGTGAGGAAGCGGTAGTCTTCCTTGCGTTTGATGGCTTCGCCGATGTGCGGCAGTTTTGAAAAATCAGATGCGCCCATGTTGTTTCTCCTGGTGTGACGGCTCAGGCCGCCATGGCCGTTTGGCCCATCTTCACGGCTTTGACAATGTTCTGGTACCCGGTGCAGCGGCACAGGTTGCCTTCGAGCAGTTCGCGGATCTCGCCCTCGCTGGCCTTAGGGTGGTGGGTGCACAGGTCAACCGCGCTCAACACCATGCCCGGGGTGCAGAAGCCGCACTGCAGGCCGTGGCATTCCTTGAATGCGGCCTGCATCGGGTGCATCGTGCCGTCGGCTTTGGCCAGGCCCTCGATGGTGGTGATTTCGGCGCCGCCGGCCTGAGCGACCAGCATGTTGCACGACTTGACGGCGCGCCCGTTCATGATGACCGTGCAGGCGCCGCATTGCGCCGTGTCGCAGCCCACGTGGGTGCCGGTGAGTTTGAGTGTTTCACGCAAGGCCTGCACCAGCAGGGTGTTGTCGGCGACATCCAGGCTGGTGGCCTTGCCATTGATTTTCATCTGTACCTGCATAGCGTTTTTCTCCGTCATAGATAAGGGTTGAGCGCCTGAATTATTGGTTTCGCGCCCTGCAAAAAACCTAGGCAAAACCCTAAAATCATTCGCAGTTGGTGTTAAATTCTCAAATTGAAACAAAGGCGACAGCACCCTCCACCCCCATGCTTCAATCCCTGATCCAAACCACAGAGCAGCGCCTGCGCCAAATTCAGCAGGCGCGCCAGGCGCTGTTGCAGGACGCGCAGCCGGCCATCGGCCATTTGACGGAGCCCTGGATCGCCCAATCCTGGCAGCGTTGCCTTACCAATGGCCAGCGACCGCAACAAAATGTGAGTTTCGACATGGTCTCGACGCAGGCCATGCGCCGCTCCGAAGAAGCCAACCACTTGTTGCTGCATGCGGCACGCCCGGCGCTCAAGCAGCTGGGCCACGCCATCGCCGAGACGCGTTATTTCGCCATCCTGACCAACGCCTGCGGCGTGGTGGTCGACGTCGGCGGCCAGATCGACCGCAGCGACCCGCGCGCCAATGTGATCGCGCGCGTGGGTGTGGACCTCTCCGAGCGCAGCGTGGGCACCACCGCCATCAGCGCCGCCCTGAACGAGCTGCACCCGGTGTGGCTGCACCGCGGCGAGCATTTTTTCAACGGCAACTCGGCCTACAGCTGCGCCGGGGCGCCTTTGTTCGACCCCGACGGCCGCGTGGCCGGCATGCTGGATTTGACTGGCGTTGACGTCGAAGAACGCCCTGAACTCAAACACCTGGTGGCGCAATCGGCGCGCAGCATTGAAAACGCGCTCACGCTGGGGCGTGCGCACAGCCTGCTGGTGCGCCTGAACTGGCCCGGGCGTTCGCTGGGCGACGAGACCGACGGCCTGGTGTGCCTGGACACCGATGGCTGGGTGACCGGCGCCAACCAGGCGGCGCGCCAGATGATCGCCCACCTCACCCAGCGCAGCGGCGACGTGGCGCCGCCCGTGCACAGCAGCGAGTTGTTTGCCATGCCCTTTGAGATGCTGTTTGACGCGGCCGGACGCGAGTCCTACGGCGAGCCCGCGCCAATCGACGTGCCGCTTTGGTCGGGCCTGCGCCTCAACGCCATTTCCGTCAAACGCGGTCAAAACACCCCCGACGGCGCCGTGCCGCGCAGCCCTCAGGCCTACGACCATCCCTCCTTGCGCGAGGTGGAAACCGCATTGATCCGCAAGGCCGTGGCCCAGGCCAAGGGCAATGTGATGCAGGCCGCGCGCGAGTTGGGCATCAGCCGGGCCACGGTTTACCGCAAGCTCGGCAACAAAAAATCCGTGTAGGGCAGTCTGATCGAAAGTTAACACCCATGTTAACTTTTGAAGGAAAATTTGCCGAAAATCGAATATTTGGCAAAAAATAGATCGTTAAGTCACGTCTTTATTGAATTTTTTGCTATATTTTTTATAACACACAGTTCGACATGAAATCGATCTGAAATCGCCGTTAACCCGGTGATCACCCGGCATTCATCCGGCATTAAAACCAGACCCTTCACCCTTCTCAAGGGATCCGATCACCGCGCCGCGTTCGGGAAAAACAACTGTTCGCCGCCGATTTTGAATCCGGCAATGGTCGATTGCCCGGCCGGTGACACGATCCAGTCCACAAACTTCTGCGCGTCTGCCGTCTTGACATGTGGATGTTTCGCCGGGTTGACCACCATCACGCCATATTGGTTGAAAAGCCGGGTGTCGCCCTCGATCAGGATGGCCAGATCTCCCCGGTTTTTGAAAGCCAGCCAGGTGCCGCGGTCGGTGAGCGCATAAGCGTTGCTGCTGGAGGCGATGTTCAGCGCCGGGCCCATGCCGCAGCCGCACTCTTTGTAACCGCTGCCTTTGCTGGTGGTGGTGGCGGCGGCGACGGCGGCCGTCCAGTAACGCAACTCGGCCGCGTGGGTGCCGCTTTTGTCGCCCCGCGAGATGAAACCGGCCTCTTTGGCGGCGATCTTCTTCAACCCATCGAGGATGTCGCGGCCTTTTGCGCCCGCCGGGTCGTTCTTTGGGCCGACCACGACAAAATCGTTGTACATCACCTCAAAACGCTTCACCGAAAAACCGTCGGCGACGATTTTGTCTTCGGCGGTTTTGTCGTGCACAAAGAGCACGTCGGCGTCGCCGCGGCGGCCCATGTCCAGCGCCTGGCCGGTGCCCACGGCCACCACCTTGATGTCGATGCCGCTGGCCTTTTTGAACTCGGGCAAGAGATGGGTGAACAGGCCCGATTGTTCGGTCGACGTGGTC
>JANNEZ010000255.1:0-7069 GCA_031379255.1 Rhodoferax sp.
GCTCGAGTGAATGCCCGTCGCCTTGTCCACAGGCAGGCCCCGTGGATAACCCTGCATCGTCAATAATCAACCAGGCTCTGCACGCCGTGCAAGCTTGAACCCAAGAAACCTAAATGTGTCCGTGCAAACGGGTCAAGTCCACATCTACAACTTCAAAATCATTCTCAACAAACCGCACTTGCCGCAAGAGACGGATCACGCAGGCATCCTGAATTCCTCACCCCGCTGCAACATGGCCCAGCACATCCGGGCATTCTTGGCTGCAATGGCCACCACGGCCTTCCAGTAACCTCTTCGTTCCTGTACCGATATCGCCCAACGGCTCACCGGGTCGCTCTTGTTCTTTGCCGCCGCCAGCACCGCCTTGCCACCCAGGATCAACAACGTGCGCAGATAGGGGTCTCCGGCCTTGGTGATGCGCCCCAGGCGCTGTTTGCCGCCTGAGCTGTATTGGCCTGGCACCAGGCCTAGCCAGGCGCAGAACTGGCGGCCGCAGCTGAAGTCATGGCCCTTGCCCACCGTGGCCACGATGGCGCTGGCGGTTGTTGGCCCAATGCCGCTGAGTTGCATGAGTTGTCTGGACTGTTCGTCTTCTTTGGCGATATGGGCGATGTGTTTGTCGTATTGGTCCACGCGTTCATCCAGGCGGGTCAATTCGTTCAGGGCGTCGCCGACGACGGTGTTGCACCAGCCAGGCAGGTCTTCGAGGTGCTTGTGCGCTTCGCGGCGCACGGTGGCGGCTTTCAAGGGCAGCACGATTCCAAGTTCAGACAGCAGGCCACGAATGCGGTTGATCAGCGCGGTGCGTTGTTCCACGTAGCCTTGGCGGGCGCGGTGCACGAACAGGCGCGATTGTTGGTCGATGCTTTTGATGGGCACAAAGCGCATGTTGGGGCGGGTGACAGCCTCTGCGATGGCAGCGGCATCGGCTGCGTCGTTCTTGCCGCGTTTGCCGCTCATGCGGTAAGGGGCGACGAATTTGGGAGCCATCAGGCGAATGGTGTGGCCGAACTGGTTGAACTCACGGGCCCAGTGGTGCGCTCCTGAACAGGCCTCCATGCCGATCAGGCACGGCGGCAGATGGGCGATGAGTTCCAGCAGTTTAGCGCGCGGCACTTCGGGTCGCACCAGTTCCGCCTTGCCAGATACATTCACGCCATGCACGGCAAAGACGTTCTTTGCCAAATCGATGCCAACGGTTACGATTGCCATGATTTCCCCTCTCAAGTGAGTTGATGAAAAGTTCGACCTCTCCATCGTGGCACATTGATGCCGTAAACCGCAACTCGCATGACGCGCGGCTCGCCTGGGACGGGGAAGTCCCTTTCATTCGTCAATCGCCAATGCGCCGCCGCGACAAGGAATATGCAGTAGTTTGGCCTGCGTGCACGCCTCAAACATCAGGCCACCCAGATGCTGCAGGCTGCCGTCACCCGACGAGCCGCAGGTGATCTTGCCGGGCGCCGCCTTCGCTGCCGCCCGCCGGCAGCGCCAGCCTACTGCAATCCACGGTCCTCGACCGAAGGATGCCAATCGTTCTCAACCCCGCAGAGCCGCCCACAACATCGTGACGCCCGCCAGCAGCAAGAGGCCATCCATCATCAGCTTGAATTTGTCGCTGTCGATGGTGTGCACCAGGCGTTTGGCGATGAAGGCGCCTGCCACCAGGCTGGAGCCGATGATGAGGCCTTTGACGATGATCGGCGCGGGCAGGGCGTCAAAACTGCGAAAGGTGATGGCCTTGGCGATGTACACCGCCAGCGAGCCCAGCGCCTCGGTGCCAAGGTACGCGCCCTTGACCAGGCCATAGGCCAGAAAAAACGGCGCATTGATGGGCCCGGTGCTCACCACGATGCCGGTGATGAAGCCGATCACCAAACCGACCAGGGCCATGTGCCACAGGTTCAGAGACCAACTTCGCCGCGCCATCCAGCGGCGCAGCGGAATCATCGCGATGAAGAAGACACCGAGCACCAGCTCAATCACGCCGACGGGCAGCGTCAGCAGGGTTTTGGCGCCCAGGGCTGCCGCCGGAATGCCGGTGGCGCTGTAGGCCGCCGTGACGCGCCAGTCAATCTCGCGCCACCAGGCGGCCCCGCGCGAGGCGTTGGCCATGATGGCCGAGATCGCCATGATCGGCACCGCCTCGCGCGGGCCAAACACCAGCACCAGCGCGGGCATGAGCATGATCGAGCTGCCAAACCCGAGCACGCCGCCAACCGTTCCCGCGAGAAGCCCGAGCAGCAAGACCAGTGCAAAATCCATTGCCAACACTTTATTCAAGAACCATGAACCACTTTGATTTTGACCTGTTTGTCATTGGCGGCGGCAGCGGCGGCGTGCGGGCGGCGCGCATGGCGGCGCAACGCAAGCTGGGTGGCACGCCGGTGCGGGTAGGGCTGGCCGAGGTGCTGGGCACTGCGGGACTGGGCGGCACGTGTGTGAACGTGGGCTGCATTCCCAAAAAGCTGTACAGCTACGCCGCGCATTACAGCGAAGCGTTTGAAGAGTCGCACGGTTTTGGCTGGGAGGGGCCTGCGCCCACGTTCAACTGGACGACGTTGAAGAAAAACCGCAAGGCCGAAATCTCGCGGCTCAACGGCATTTACCTGAACCTGCTCACAGGCGCGGGTGTGCAGGTGTTCAACGCGTTCGCGACATTGATCGATGGCCACACGATCGAGATAGGGGGCAGGCGGATCACGGCGCATCACATCTTGATCGCCACCGGCGGCCAGCCCAGCGTGCCCGGGTTCTCGGGCCGGGAGCGGGTGGTGACTTCCAACGACATGTTTGACTTGGAGCCTTTCCCCAAGCGCCTGCTGGTGGTGGGCGGCGGCTACATCGCCTGTGAGTTCGCGTCGATCTTTAACGGGCTGGGCGCGGAGGTGACCCAGCTGTACCGGGGCGAGCAGGTGCTGCGTGGGTTTGACGACGACGTGCGTGGCTTCATCGCCGCTGAAATGCTGAAAGCCGGTGTGGATTTGCGGCTCGGTGCCGATGTGGCGCACCTGGAGAAACACGCGGGCGGGTTGAAGGTGGCGTTGAAAGGCGGCGGCGACCTCGACGTCGACACCGTGCTCTACGCCACCGGGCGCGTGCCGAATGTGAAGGGCATGGGCCTCAAAGAAGCTGGCGTTGCCTTGGGCAAAGACGGCGCGGTGGTGGTCAACGACGATTACCAGACCAGCCTGCCGTCGATCTACGCCGTGGGCGACGTCACCGCGCGCCTGCAGCTCACGCCCGTGGCGCTGGGCGAGGCGATGGTGGTGGTGGATCAGCTCTTCGGCCCACTGGCCGGCAAACCCAAACGCGGCATGAGTTACCACTTCATCCCGACCGCCGTGTTCACGCACCCGAACATTGGCACGGTGGGTTATTCGGAAGTTGACGCCCGTGAAAAATTCGGCAAGGTGACGGTCTTCAAAACCGATTTCAAACCGCTCAAACACACTCTCTCCGGCAGCAGCGAACGCACTTTGATGAAGCTGGTGGTGGAAGACGCGACAGACCGAGTCGTCGGCCTGCACATGGCCGGCCCCGACGCGGGCGAAATTGTCCAGGGTTTCGCTGTGGCGATGAAAGCCGGCGCCACCAAAGCGGTGTTTGATTCGACGATTGGCATCCACCCCACGGCGGCGGAGGAGTTTGTGACGATGCGGGAGGCGGTGGCTTGAGAATGCTATTTAATATATAGCTAACTATTGCCATTTCACATGACTTGGAGGGCTAAAAGGCTTGAAAAACGCGAAAATTCGGGTTGTTTGGGTAAATTGTTAACACCCATATCAACAATATAGCCAAAACCACATGCCCTTGGACTGATCATCGCGCTGCGGTTGCCCAGAGCAAAAAAAGGCCTGCGCCCAATGCGCAGGCCTTTCAGTGGGTGGCTTGAAAGGCCGGCAGAGCAAAGCCTGCCGCCCTGACGCCTAGGCGGCTTGAGGCGTCGCAAGGCGACGGCCGCGCCGCCCGAATCCGACCATGCCCAGCCCAGCGGCCAGCAGCAATAGCGTGCCCGGCTCAGGTACTACCTGGACTGCGATGTCCGTGTAGATGATGCCCGTGTCCGGAAAGGCGAAGTCCGTCAGCAGCGTCCCGTTGTCCGAAAAGTGATACAGATGGTTTCCCGAGGAGAGGTAGATGTCGTTGTTGTCACCTGCGGCAATGCCGCTCGCTGTGAAGCCCGTCCCAAAAAAGGACGTCTGATTCAGGGCGATATCGCGGACGGTTACTCCCTGCTGCGAGCCACCGTACGAGCCATACACTTTTCCATTGCGGTAGGCGATATCTGTGTAAACGATGCCGGGGTCTGGGAACACCATGTCGAAGATGAGCGTCCCGTCGGTTTGGTAATGCAGAAGGTGGTTCTCGGCGGCCAGGAACAAGTCACCGCCGCCAGTCCCTGCGGCAATGCCATTGATATTGAGGCCCACGCCGAAGAAGTTCAATTGGTTCAGGTTCGTGTCGCGGATGGATACGCCTTGCTGCGAGCCGTTGTAAGACGCCATCACGTTGCCGCCGAAGGCAACGTCGGTGTAGGTGATCGACGGAATCGGGAAGGCGAAGTCCTGGAGCAAGGCCCCGCCGGTGCTGTAGTCGAGCAGATGGTTCGCCGAAGAGAGGTACAGGTTGTTGTTGGGTCCCACCGCGATGCCGGAGGCGTCAAGGCCCGTGGCGAAAAACGATTGCTGGACCAGGCCCGCATCACGCACCGTCACGCCCTGTTGGGAGCCCGCGTAGGTGGCAAACACGGTCACTACCGTGGCCTGTGCTTGCCCGGCGATGCCAAGCGCCAACAGCAGCACGGCGGCGATGCGCCTGCCGAATGCCGATGCGCGTTGATTGTTATTCATGTGTTTTCCGTTAAAAGTTGTTTAGGAGCCAAACGCTAAGCACAAATCGCGCCAGTTTTTAAGATACAAATATTAACAATATTAATCAATAGGTTACAGAAGGAGTGGACGGTGCGCAGACAGGAAGTGTAAAGTTTTCCGACAGATGGTGTGACCAATACGGCCTTTCGGCGGGAGTACAACGCTTTTTCAAAAGAGTCTGGACATGGGTGGCGCGCACAATCCATTCATGCCTCAATTTATTGCCCAGGCGTGACAGCGCCGTCGAGCAGGCAGCCGCCAGTGTGCTTGCGCTGCCCGCGTCGACGTGCTCTTCAGCGGGCGTTGCGATCAGTGGATGGAATTTGCTATTAAATATATAGCTAACTATGAATATTTTGCGTGACTTAAAGGGCTGAAACGCTTAAAAATCTTGAAAATTTGGATTATTTTTGTAATTTGTTAATACCCATGTTAACAAATTGAATTTTGGCCCTGAAATGACTTTGCAGCGGCTGTTCACTTCAATCCGCGCGGAACTTCCACCCCAAAACCGCATGCGCCTTGCCCTGTCGCTGGGCGGAGGTCGCTACTGCGGAACGTGCGTCAATCAAGCCTGCGACTAAAGCCTCATTTCGGCAACACCTTCAACACATCCGCAATCAGCGCGCAGCTATCAAACTGGCTGCGGTCAAAGGTCCAGCCCAGGCGCACGATCACGGCGTCGCGCGAGGGGACCATGGCCACCATCTGGCCCCAATGGCCGCCCATCGCCAGCGTGTCTTCTGGGATGCCGCGGCCCTTGCAGGTGCCGGACTGCGGGTTGCCGTAGTGCCACACTTGCGCGCCGTAACCCTGGCCCGGGCCGCCTGCGGAAGGCGTTTTGGCGCGGGCCAGCCAGCCGGCGGGGATGATCTGGCGCTCGCCCCATTTGCCGTCATCGAGCATCAACTGCCCGAAGCGCGCCCAGTCGCCCACACTCGCCCACAGGTACGACGAGCCGACCCAGTTGCCGCTGGCGTCGGTCTCCAGTGTTGCGCTGTTGGCGCCGATTTGCCAGAACAGCGTGCGCTGCGGGTAGGCCCAGTATTCGCCGTCGGTCGGGAAACGCGCGCGTGTGACGGCGGCGAGCAAATTCGACGTCTGGCTCAAGTAACGCCAACGTGTGCCCGGTGGCGCCTCAGAGGGCGCTTCGGCAGCGAAGGCCGCCACGTTGGTCGAGCCCCATAACATTTTGGGCACCTGGTCCCAGGGCTGGTAACTTTCCACATTGGCCAGGCCGTCGCGCATGTAGAGCAGGTCGCTCACCTTGATGCCCTTGCGCGCGTCGTTGCGCCACGGTGCCACCCAGGCCGGCTCGCGACCAATCGGGAAGGCGTTGACCACAGGCGTGTTGAGCGGCAGGCCGTTGTCGATGCTGGCTTTGTAAAACAACATGGCCGAGACGGTTTTGGCCATCGACCAGCCATGCAGCGGTGTCTCGGGTTCAAAGCCGGGCGCGGTTTTAATGGCCAGCAGCTTGTTTTTGTGCAACACGGCCAGACCGCGCGTGTTGGCCGCCTTGGGGTCGCCCGCGCCCACGAAAGCCTGGTCAACTACTTTCTGCAAGGCCGTGTCGTCAATGCCCGGCGTCCAGTCTTTTTTGGGCGAGGGGCCATTGCCATCGGGCCAGGCGCGCGGTTCGCCCGAAGGTTTGGCGAAATAGACCGAGTCGCCACGCGTCACCGAGCCTGCGCCATCGAGCACACAGCCACGTGTGGGCAGCCACTGCGCGGTGCGCGGGAAGAGGCCGGCGAAGGTGCCCGTAACGCGTTTTTCTTTTTCGTCGATGTCGACTTTCACCAGGCCCAGCACGGGGGAGGCGGGCAGCACATCTTCGGCCATCAGCTGGCCGGCCATGGTTTTTTTGTCGATCGGGCGGTTGGCCACAAACGCCGCCGAGCAAACCCCTTTGGCGGCCATGCCAGCGGCGTTTTTGGGAATGCCCAAGTGCACCAGCGTGCCAATCGCTGCTGCCAGCAAAAGGACCAACAGCGTGAGCAACGCCAGCAACCATCGCACCAACCAGCGTGTTGCGCCGCCGCGCATCTTCGAAGCATGTGCCATGACAGTTCCTGACAGAATGGAATGCAAGAGCCCACTCTACCCGACCCGGCGACAATCCACCCATGCCCTACTTACCCGAATTCATCGCCCCGGCGCGTTTCAGCGACCCGGCCGCCGCCCTGGCCAAG
>JANNEZ010000262.1:0-1965 GCA_031379255.1 Rhodoferax sp.
GAATTTGCCCAATGACATGGGCGTGGCCGTGGTCATCGTGAACCACATCACCATCATGCCCACGCAACTGCACGAGGTTCTGCCAAGGTTCACCACAATGCCGGTTGAGCTGATCGTGGAAAACCTGCAGATCGAACCCAACCACGTCTTCATCATTCCGGCCAACCGGGATTTGCACGTGGATTCCAGCGGCCAGTTCCGCCTTAAACCGCTCTCAAAACCCCGCGGATGGCCGGACGTGATCACGATTTTCCTGCGCTCCCTGACCAGCTGCTGGGAGGGCAAACTGATTGCGGTGATTGTTTCAGGCTATGACGGCGATGGCGCCGCAGCCTTGTGCGGCATCAAGGAAGCGGGGGGTGTCACCATCGCCCAAAAAACAAGCACCGCCATCCAACCCGACATGCCACAAAGCGCCATTGACAGCGGCTGTATCGATTTTGTGTTGTCACCCGAAGACATTGCGAAGAAAATAATTGAGATAGCCAACGGCGAAGGCGTCCGGCCGTCCCAATAGACACTGAAAGAAAACACAATGCTGGAGAAAATGGACATTCTGGCCGCGCGGATTCTGATCGTCGACGATCAGGAGTCCAACGTGCAG
The DNA here is from genome assembly GCA_031379255.1 of Rhodoferax sp. GTDB lineage: Bacteria > Pseudomonadota > Gammaproteobacteria > Burkholderiales > Burkholderiaceae_C > JANYCG01. The sequence goes on from JANNEZ010000262.1 coordinate 605, forward strand.
TTGTTTGAACACCTGCTGCGGGAAAGCGGTTACACCAACGTCTCGGCCTGCATGCAGCCCGATGAGGTTCGTGCCCTGCATGAAAAAAACCAGTACGACTTGATTCTGCTGGATCTCAACATGCCGGGCACCGATGGATTTGAAGTGATGAAGGCGCTCCAGACCAACTCCGTTGACCACTACATGCCGGTTATCGTCCTCACAGCCAATCCAGCCTTCAAACAACGCGCCTTGCAGGCTGGCGCCAAAGACTTCATCAGCAAGCCGTTTGACCTTCTCGAGGTCAAAACCCGAATTCACAATATGCTGGAAGTCCGGCTGTTGTACCAAAAACTGGCCCAGCACAATTTGACGCTTGAACAAAAAGTGCTGGAACGCACCGCCGAACTGGCACGAAGCGAAGAGCGTTTCCGGCGCTTGACCGAGCTGGCTTCTGACTGGTATTGGGAACAGAACGGCGCGGGCGACCTCACCAGCGTGTCCGGCCAGGTGCAGGCGACCTTGGGACTTGGCGTGTCGGCGTTTCTGGGGGAACCGAGCCCGCTCAACGTAGACGGCTGGGACGAGGCGCAACGGGAGCAGCTCAGAAGCAAGATCCAGTCGCGCGAAATGTTTTTGGACTTTCCATTCAAACGCATCAACGCCGACGGCAGCGTGCAGAATTTCCGGGTCAGTGGCGAGCCGATGTTTGACCGGGCCTGCCGATACATCGGGTATCGGGGTATTGGTTCAGAGGTCAGGTAACACTGGCCGCAGTCACGTCTAACGAAGCAGGCGGGCATACTCCTTCTCGACCACGCCATAACACTCGCAGCTGCGCCGCTCCAGCCCGGCCCGGTCGAGCACCGAAATGTGGCCTCGCGCGTACTTGATGATGCCGGCTTTTTGCAGCTTGAGCGCGCTCTCGGTCACGCCCTCCCGGCGCACACCGAGCAGGTTGGAGATCAGCTCCTGGGTCATCATCAGCTCGGACACTTGAAGGCGGTCCAAGGTCATCAACAGCCAGCGGCACAACTGCCGGTCCAGCGTGTGGTGCCGGTTGCAAACTGCTGTTTGGGACATTTGGGTAAGGAGCGCCTGGGTGTAACGCAGAAACAGGTTCATAACGGGCCCCGCCAGGTTGAACTCGTCTTTCATGACGTCTGCGCGCAGACGAAAACACTGGCCGGCGCCTCGCACCACAGCCCGGCTGGGTGTTGAATCTCCTCCCATGAAAAGCGAGATGCCCACCACCCCCTCGTTGCCCACCACTGCAATTTCCGCGGTCGAACCGTCTTCCATCAAGTACAGCAATGACACGATGGCGGTGGTGGGAAAATACACGTGGTCCAGCGCCACACCGGGTTCGTACAAGGCGTGGC
>JANNEZ010000307.1:0-12762 GCA_031379255.1 Rhodoferax sp.
ACGGGGCAAACCAGCAGTTCCAGAAGTCGGGTGTCCATGGCGCAATGATAGTGAATCAAGTTTTCAGAAGGCGGCCGACTGCCAAATCCAGCGCGGTGAAAAAAGCGGGATCGACCGTCAGCTTGAGCGGCACCGCCAGCATTTCTGGGTGTTGAGGCCATAATTTGACTGCGTCTTTTTCCGTACAAACAACGTGAATTCCGTCACCAATAGGCGGCGTCCAGCCCACGAAATCGTAGTGGTCAGGCAGCGCGACTGTGTGCGCGAGCGTCAGGCCCTGGGCCCGCAACATTGCAAAAAAATGCTCGGGCTGGGCAATGGCTGCCACGGCGGCCAGTGGCTTTTTTACCAAGCCGGCCAGGGAAATTTGCCTGCCATGGATATCCTTCGCAAACAAACTCAATTGGCGCCGGACGTGAAAGCCGGCCGCCGTAAACGGCAATTCGCCCGTATGCAAAACAAAATCGGTTTTGCGGGGCCAGGGCTCCCTCAGCGGCCCCGCAGGCAACAAAAAACCGTTGCCCAGTCCCCGATCGTCAAACACGCAAATTTCCAGATCACGTTTCAAGGCACGGTGTTGCAGGCCATCGTCGCAAACAATCAGCTGTGTGCCTGGGTATTTGGCGAGCAAGGCGGTGGCCGCTTCATAACGCTTTGGCGCTACGAAAACAGGAACACCGGTGACTTGTTTAAGCAGCTTCGGCTCGTCACCCACGTCTGCTGCAAGGCTGTCATTGACGACCTCGCGGCAGTCTTGCTTTTGGCGCCCGTAGCCACGCGAGACCACGCCCACTGCTACGCCCCGTGCGCCAAAGTGCGCAGCCAGCATCATCACGACCGGTGTTTTGCCAGCGCCGCCCGCAACGACATTGCCCACGATCAACACCGGTACTGCTGTTTGTTTTGACTCGAAAATTCCCCAGCGATAAGCCATTAGGCGCAGCGCGACGACGAGGCCAAACAACACAGAAATGGGCCACAACGCGCAGGCGGCAATTCCACGGCGCATCCATACCTGCTGCAATCTTGCGCGGACCGCGCCTGCGGGCGACGAGCCTGGCGCAACTGGCCCGGGAGGCGTTGGCCTCTGAGCCATGGGTTATTTGCTGGCCGCCTGGGCCGAGGATTGTGTGGCGAACGTGATTTGCGAAAGGCCCGCGCGCCGCGCTGCCTCCATTACCGTGATGACAGACTGATGGCGTGCTGCCGCATCCGCATTGATCACCACCACCGTGTCTTTGCCGGCTTTGGCGCCATTGGCCATGGCCGCTGCAAGGTCTTCCATGGACCGCCCGGGCAATGCCACGCGATTCACGCCGTACGCGCCGTCGCTGTTGACGGTGATCAACAGTTCCTTGGGGTAATCGCGCTGCGCCTGGGTGTCGGCCACTGGCAGCTTGAGCTGGAGCTCGGTGAATTTGCTGTAGGTGGTTGACAGCATCAAGAAGATCAGGATGACCAGCAGCACGTCGATGAACGGGATCAGGTTGATCTCTGGTTCTTCCTTTTGACGCGGGCGGAAGTTCATGACTGCGGCTCAGCCGGGGCGGCGCAGCAGGTTGAGGTGCCGTACCAGCTGTTCCGAGGCCAATTCAAGTGTCATCAGGTATTCGTCGACGCGACCGCGAAAATAGCGCCAAAAAATAAGCGAAGGAATGGCGATGATGAGGCCGAAGGCGGTGTTGTAGAGCGCTACCGAAATGCCGTGCGCCAGTTGCGCCGGATTGCCTCCGCCCACGGCGCTTGAAACGCCGGCGGTGGGCGCCTGTGAACCGAAAATCTCGATCATGCCGACCACCGTGCCAAAAAGCCCCATCAGAGGCGCGGCAGAGGCGATGGTGGCCAGCGCGTTGAGGTAACGCTCCAGCCTGTGGGCCACGATGCGCCCAGTCCCTTCCATGGTGGCACGCAAATCCGCCTCTGAACAGCGCGGGTTGGCGTTCAACGCCCTGAATCCGCTGGCCAAAACTTCGCCCAGCGCAGAGTTCTGCTCAAGCTGTGCCACGACATCCACCGAAGGTACGTTGTGCCGGGAGACGGCCAATGCTTCCTCCAGCAGTTTGGGTGGAGCGACCTTTGCCGTTTTAAGGCTGACGAAGCGCTCGATGACCAGTGCCATTGCCAGAATGGAGCAGGCAATCAAGGGCCAGATTGGCCAGCCGGCGGCTTGTATGATTGAAAACAAGGGCGTCTTTCACAGGGGGTTGAATTGCTGACAGATTATGGCTTACAGAGGAACCCGTTCTCGCGCCTGATTTGGCGCACAGATTCTGTGGATAACTTTGTGAAGAAGTCGCGCCGGAGGCACTCCAAACCCGCGCCAAATCTCGTGAATGACAGTTTGATGACAAATTGAGCAGATAAAAAATCAATGAAATCAATCACTTGCTATGAAAACCCGTCGTTTCGCGGGGTTTTTCGGCAAATTTGCAACGGTGCACCTCGTCTGTGGAGCACTTTGCCGGGCAAACTCGGCTGGAAGCTGCTTTTTTGCTGATGTTTGACACTTCAAACCCAGGAAATACGCCGCCCGTATGGCCAATTGGTGCGCTGGTTCGCGCCATTGCTGATACTCTGCAAGCGCGATTCAATCCCGTTGCGGTTCGCGGCGAGGTTTCGGGCTTTTCAAGAGCGTCCAGCGGTCATTGTTACTTCACGCTGAAGGACGATTCCGGGCAAATCCGCTGCGCCATGTTCCGCCGTGCGGCAACGCTCCTTGATTTCCTTCCACGGGACGGCGCACTGGTCGAGTTGCGCGGCCGGTTGGACGTGTACGGACCGCGCGGGGAACTGCAGCTTATCGTGGAGTCGATGGGATTGGCAGGCGATGGCGCCCTGCTTGACCAGTTTTTGCGCCTCAAAGGCAAACTGGCCGCTGAGGGCCTGTTCGAAGTAGCCCGCAAACGGGCGATTCCGGTTGCGCCGCGTGGCGTTGGCATCGTGACGTCGTTGGACGCTGCGGCCCTGGCAGATGTTGCAACCGCTTTGAAGCGGCGAGTTCCCCACATTCCGGTGGTGTTGGCCAATGCCGCTGTGCAGGGCGCAAATGCGCCGGGTGAGTTGGTGCGTGCTCTGGATCACCTGTATTCGCTTCATGCGCCGGATCCCCGTGGGGTCGCTGTCGATGTGATCCTGCTGGTGCGTGGTGGAGGTTCGCTGGACGATTTGGCGGCTTTCAACAACGAGAACCTCGCCCGCTGCCTGGCCCGAAGCCCGGTGCCGGTGATCTGCGGCGTGGGCCACGAAACCGACTTCACGATCGCCGATTTTGTCGCCGACCTTCGCGCTCCCACGCCGACCGCCGCCGCCGAGCTAGCCGCACTGCCGCGCGAGCATTGGCTCAACGCATTGGAGGCTTTGGAAAAGGGCCTGCTATCCGCGCTTCAGCGCGTGCTCGATACCCGCCAACAATCAATGGACGGCGTGGTCATTCGGCTTGGGCGGCCGTCGGCATTGGCCAACCAGCGGCGCTTGATGCTGGATACCCAACAGCAAAGGCTGGGTTTTGCGTTGCGGCAGATCGCAAAGCAACGAGCCGAAAGGCTCAGCCGGCTATTGCTTGATTTTCCGGCCAGTACGATGCGGGATTTGCAACATCGGCAAATGCGCCTGGAGCGCAGTGGCTTGCAGCTGGGCAGCGTTGACCCAGAACGCGTTTTGCAGCGGGGTTATGCCTGGGTGACAGACGTTGCCGGCCAGGTGATGACTTCCAGCGCAGAGCTGGCCGTTGGGCAGGCCTTGACGGTGCGTCTCCACAAGGGTCAAGCCGGTGTCAAGGTGACCTCCCGTTTATGACCGGTCGACACTGACGCAGACCTGCGCGCAAGCACATTGCTTGCGCGCGACTCGAAAAAAAGGGCCGCATCGCGGCCCTTCGGTCAGCCAGAAAAACTGGCCGGAGAAACCTTTTACAAGCCGCCGTTTTGTTGCGCGACCATGCAATACAACATCGGGATCGACAACATGGTATTGGCACGCGACGTCAACATGGCCAGCCGCGCGGCTTTGGCCTTTTCGGCTGGCTCAACGGTTACGATGCCCAGTGCCTTTTTCTGGTTTGGCCAGATGATGAACCATACATTGAATGCCATGATCAACGCCAGCCACATGCCGATGCCAATGGCGGTAAACGGTTTTTGAAGTCCTAACGCGGCCATGATGTAACCGCTCATGGCGGCCAACAACACGCCGGTCACCACAGTCGCCAACGCTGCCCAGCGGAACCAGAACAGCGCTGTGGGCGCAATCACTTTGCTCACGGCCGGCTTTTGTTCGTCCGGGATTTTTGGCATGGACGGTATCTGCACAAAATTGAAGTACCAGAGCAAACCGATCCACATCACACCGCACAGGACGTGCAACCAGCGCATGAAGAAAGTGGTCCAGGCGTGGCTCATGCTGACATTGCCGCCCGCCAGGAGGATCAGCACCACCAGCAGTACAACACCCGCCAATACAGTTCGACCCAACGATTGAAAAATAGCACCCATGATCTGTTCCTTTGTAAGAGTTGACGGCGTGATTATGGCGCAGTCCAGAGGCCGCTCGCAGCGGCGCGCACGGGTCGCCCCGACGGGCTAGCGGGTGGACGGGGCGGTACCGGGCAGCCCGGAAAGCACGGCGCCGGCCTTGATACCCTTTTTGTCGAACCAGCCTTGGTTCATTTCGAGCACATAACGCACCGGCTTGGCGGAACAATGCGAATCGGTGGTTTGCGGTTTCATGTCAGCCAGGTTCACGATGGCGCCATCATCGGCCACGAATGCGGCAGTGAGTGGCAGGAAGGTGTTCTTCATCCAGAAACACTGCTGGTTGGGTTGCTCAAACACAAACAGCATGCCTTCAAACTGCTGCATCTCCTTGCGGTACATCAGGCCGATCTGGCGTTGTTCGGGTGTTTGCGCCACTTGTGCCGTGATCTGGTGCATGCCAGCCGACAACTTGACGCGCGGCAATGTTGTCTGGGGCGCATCTTGCGCCAGAGCGGCTTTCCCTGCCAGCATGGCAACGACCAGCAACAAAAAAGCTGTGATCCTGACCGGATGGAACGTCATTGACATCACCCCATTGTGCGTGAATTGAACCCAGATTCAGCCCGGAAGAGCGGAAAAACCTCGAAAAAAAAGCCCACGTAAGAGGGCTTTTTTTGAGGGCTCAAGAATTACTTCTTGGCTTCTTCTTTCTTGGCAACTGGCTTCACATTCGATTTAACTTTCTTGGCAGCCATTTTTTCTTCTTTGGCTTTCTTCGCGGCAGCGGCTTTTTCAGCCTTGGCAGCCTTGGCAGCAGCGGCTTTTTCAGCTTTCATGGCCTTGGCGTCAACTTTCTTCTCTTCAGCCTTGGCAGCAACTGCGGGTGCAGCGGCGGCGGGAGCAGCAGCAGCGGGCTTGGCGGCCGGAGCGGCAGCGGGCGCAGCGGCTTGGGCGAAAACGCCAACGGCGAACAGGCCAGAAATCAGGGCGGCGAGCAGTTTGTTCATGTCTATATCCTTTGAATCACGTGAGTTTGGAAGTTTCCCTCCTGAATTTCCAGAAGGCCCATCCGTAACGGCGGCACTTCAAAGCTGGTTGACAGGATTGGCAAAATTTTTAAAGCTAAAATCGAAGGCTCGAGACAAATAACCAGCGTGCAGGTCTGCGCACGGGATCACAGTTCCTGGTTCCCGGTGGTGGGCCGCCCGCGCCGGCTTTTCCTTTTCTGCATCCCCCCTTAGATATCGGAGCGATTTCCATGTACCAGCACATCAAGGTGCCGCCGGCCGGCAAGAAAATCACGGTCAACGCCGACAATTCAATCAACGTGCCGGATCAGCCCGTTATCCCGTACATCGAAGGCGACGGCACCGGCATGGACATCACACCCGTCATGCTCAAGGTGGTCGATGCCGCAGTCGCCAAAGCCTATGGGAGCAAGCGGAAAATTCACTGGATGGAGGTCTACGCGGGCGAAAAGTCGACCAATGTGTATGGCCCGGATGTCTGGCTCCCTGAAGAAACCCTGAAGGTCCTGCGTGAGTACGTGGTCTCCATCAAGGGCCCGCTGACCACCCCCGTTGGCGGCGGCATCCGTTCCCTGAACGTGGCTCTGCGCCAGGAGTTGGATTTGTACGTTTGCCTGCGCCCTGTGCAATATTTCGCTGGCGTGCCTTCACCCGTGAAAGAGCCCCACAAGACCAACATGGTGATCTTCCGCGAGAACTCGGAAGACATCTACGCCGGCATTGAATACGAAGCCCAAAGCGACAAGGCCAAAAAACTCATCAAGTTCCTGATCGACGAGATGGGTGTGAAGAAAATCCGCTTCCCCAACACCTCGGGCATTGGCATCAAGCCGGTCTCCATTGAAGGCACGGAACGCCTGGTGCGCAAGGCCATCCAGTACACCATCGACAACGACAAGCCCAACCTGACCATCGTGCACAAAGGCAATATCATGAAGTTCACCGAAGGTGGATTCCGTGACTGGGCTTACGCCCTGGCGCAAAAAGAGTTTGGCGCCGTGCCGATTGACGGCGGACCGTGGTGCAAATTCAAAAACCCGAAAACCGGTCGTGAAATCATTGTCAAAGACGTCATCGCCGACGCCTTCCTGCAGCAAATCCTGTTGCGCCCGGCTGAGTATTCCGTTGTGGCCACGCTCAACTTGAACGGCGATTACATCTCTGACGCGCTGGCGGCGCAGGTCGGCGGCATCGGCATTGCGCCCGGCGCCAACATGTCCGACACGGTGGCCTGTTTTGAAGCCACCCACGGCACCGCGCCCAAATACGCCGGCAAAGATTACGTCAACCCGGGCTCCGAGATTCTTTCGGCCGAGATGATGCTGCGCCACATGGGCTGGAAAGAAGCCGCCGACCTCATCATCAGTTCCATGGAAAAATCGATCCTGAGCAAAAAAGTCACTTACGATTTTGCCCGCCTGATGGACGGCGCCACCCAGGTGAGTTGCTCCGGTTTTGGCCAGGTCATGATCGAGAACATGTAGAACCCGGCCACCCGATCCGTCCAACCGCTGTGAGGCCTCGCCCAGCAGCGGTTTTGGTTTGTGGTGCTTGAAAGTGACTCAGTTGTCACCAAATCACCTGTGGGCGACGCTGTTGGCGTGCGCTCGATAGAATCGTTTCATGGCGACCAAAACTCCCGACAAACCACCCGGCACCACGCCGCCACTGACCCGGCCCATCGAGCCGGACGACGGTGGCGCGGTTGTACTTGAGCGCCGCACGCAAAAGACCAAACCACCCCAGATGTACCAGGTTGTTTTGCTCAACGACGACTACACCCCGATGGAGTTTGTGGTGATGGTGATCCAGGAGTTTTTCAGCAAAGACCTGGAAACCGCCACGCAGATCATGCTGAAAATTCACCTGGATGGCAAAGGGGTTTGCGGCGTCTATTCAAGGGACGTGGCGGCCACCAAGGTCGACCAGGTGCTTGAAGCCGCCAGCAAGGCCGGGCATCCGCTCAAGTGTGTCAGCGAACCCATGGAAATTTAGTGGCATATCGGACTTGAATGTGCCGGAAAAGGTATAAAGTGAATCATCAGAAGTCCCAATTCAGCTCAGTTATCACGTCGTCAGCAAGGCAGAAGGAAATCTCATGATTGCCCAGGAACTGGAAGTTAGTTTGCACATGGCGTTTGTCGAGGCGCGCCAGCAGCGCCACGAGTTCATCACGGTCGAGCATCTGCTGCTCGCTTTGCTCGACAACCCTAGCGCCGCCGAGGTTTTGCGCGCCTGTTCAGCCAACATCGACGATTTGCACAAGTCGCTGGCCAATTTCATCAAGGACAACACGCCGCAGGTAGCCGGCTCCGATGACGTTGACACGCAACCCACGCTGGGGTTCCAGCGGGTGATCCAGCGCGCCATCATGCATGTGCAGTCCACGGGCAGCGGCAAGAAGGAAGTGACGGGCGCCAACGTGCTGGTGGCGATTTTTGGAGAAAAAGACTCCCACGCCGTGTATTACCTGCACCAGCAGGGCGTGACGCGCCTGGACGTTGTCAATTTCATTGCCCACGGCATCAAGAAATCCGACCCGCCGGAACCCATCAAATCCGGTGAGTCCCAAGCGGAAAACGAAGAAGGCGGCGGCGAAAAAAGCGAAAAACAATCACCGTTGGAGCTGTACACGCAAAACCTGAACCAGTTGGCCAAAGACGGCAAGATTGACCCGCTGATCGGGCGCGAATACGAAGTTGAGCGTGTCATCCAGATCCTCTGCCGCCGCCGCAAGAACAACCCACTCTTGGTGGGCGAGGCGGGTGTCGGCAAAACCGCGATCGCCGAGGGATTGGCCTGGCGCATCACGCAAAAAGAAGTGCCGGAAATCCTGGCCGAGTCGGTTGTGTATTCGCTCGACATGGGCGCGTTGTTGGCGGGCACCAAATACCGCGGCGATTTCGAGCAGCGTCTCAAGGGCGTGCTCAAGTCGCTCAAAGACAAGCCCAATGGCATCTTGTTCATTGACGAAATCCACACCCTGATTGGCGCGGGCGCTGCCTCGGGCGGCACGCTGGATGCTTCCAATCTGCTCAAGCCGGGGTTGAGTTCCGGCGCGCTCAAGTGCATTGGCGCGACAACGTTTACCGAGTACCGCGGCATCTTCGAAAAAGACGCCGCCTTGTCGCGGCGCTTCCAGAAGGTTGACGTTGTCGAACCGACGATCCAGGAAACGGTGGACATTCTCAAGGGCTTGAAGTCGCGTTTCGAAGAACACCACAGCGTCAAATACGCCGTGGCTGCACTGCAGGCAGCGGCGGAACTTTCCGCCAAATACATCAACGACCGGCATCTGCCTGACAAAGCCATTGACGTGATCGACGAAGCCGGTGCTGCCCAGCGCATTTTGCCGGTGAGCAAACGCAAAAAAATCATCAGCAAGACCGAGGTGGAAGAGATTGTCGCCAAAATTGCCCGCATTCCGCCGGCGAACGTGTCCAACGACGATCGCGGCAAGCTCAAAACCCTCGAGCGCGATCTCAAAAACGTCGTCTTTGGGCAAGACAAGGCTTTGGACGTGCTCGCCTCCGCCGTCAAAATGGCGCGCTCTGGCCTGGGCAAGGGCGACCGGCCAATTGGCAGCTTCCTTTTCAGCGGCCCTACCGGTGTTGGCAAGACCGAAGCCGCCAAGCAGCTGGCCTACATCATGGGGATTGAGCTGATCCGTTTCGACATGAGCGAATACATGGAACAGCACGCAGTGAGCCGGCTGATCGGCGCGCCGCCCGGCTACGTGGGTTTTGACCAGGGCGGTTTGCTCACGGAAGCTGTCACCAAGAAGCCCCATTGCGTGTTGCTGCTCGACGAAATAGAAAAAGCCCACCCGGCCATCTTCAACGTGTTGCTGCAGGTGATGGATCACGGCACGCTCACCGACAACAATGGCCGCAAGGCGGATTTCCGCAACGTCATCATCATCATGACGACCAATGCCGGCGCCGAAACCATCAACAAGGCGACCATCGGCTTCACCAACCCGCGTGAAGCGGGCGACGAGCAGGCCGACATCAAACGCCTGTTCACACCCGAGTTCCGCAACCGGCTGGATGCCACGGTGAGCTTCAAGTCACTCGACGAAAACGTCATCCTGCGTGTGGTCGACAAGTTCCTCTTGCAACTCGAGACGCAGCTGGCGGACAAGAAGGTGGATGTCACCTTCACCGATGTGCTGCGCAAACACCTGGCGAAAAAGGGCTTCGATCCGCTCATGGGCGCGCGCCCGATGCAGCGGCTCATTCAAGACACTATCCGCCGCGCGCTGGCCGACGAGTTGCTGTTTGGCCGCCTGACCGACGGCGGCCGCCTGACGGTAGACATGAAAATCACCACCGACGAAAAAGGCGTGGAGCAGGGCGAAGTGTTGCTGGACATCCAGCCGCTGCCCAAGAAAGAGGGCAAGCCACGGCCAGAAACTACCGAGGCAGCCGCCACCGATTAGGCGGCAAAACCGTCGCAGCCGACCAGGCGGCTAAAGCCGCTGCCGATTAAGGCGCCGCGTTGAATTGGGCTCGTATCGCTTCGATGCGAGCCCGGTTCACACCAAAGTCTTTGCGCCCCATGCGGCTGCTGGAGCGCACGTGAATTACGCCGGAGGGTTTGTCAAGCCAGAACTCGACGTCGTCGGTATATTTCATTAATGCTGTATAACACTCAGCGCGGATATAGCTAAAGTCACGTGAAATAACGATAGTTCGCTCTGATTTTTCAAGTAAATTGGCGAGTTTTTTCATGGAAAAATCCGCATCACCCGTGAATTTTATAGGCTCGATGTTGGCGTAGCTCAGCTGAGGATGGTCGGCGTGCAGCAAGGCTTGGCTGGTCACGCTATTGGGCGTTTTCGAGGGTGGCTTGAGTTTGCCGTCCCGCACACCCAGATTCGATGGCGCCTTGCCCCGAAGCAGCCCCAGTTGCCCGGCAATCACCGCCAACACCGCCAGGACCACGACCAGCAAAACCAGGTATCCGAGCGCGTTCATGGGGCATCCTTAAGGGTCAAACAGTGGACCCGAAGGATAACTGAGCTCCAACGTGCGCCATACAGGCTTTACTTGAACCCGACGCGATCCAGCATTTGCTGCACCTTCACCTGATTTTTTCCGATGGCACTCACGGGAATCGTTTCGCTTTTGAAGCCGTCTCCTGCCATGGCTGTCAACGCTGCGTTGTTGACGGCCACACCCTTGGCGGCAGGCCATTCGTTGTTGCCGTCGGCAAAATAATTCTGCGCTGCCGGGCTGGCCAAATATTCGAGAAACTTTACCGCGTTGGCCTGGTTTTTTGCATATTTCGCAACGGCGCCGCCAGCGATGTTGACGTGTGTGCCCCAACTCGATTGGTTCGGAAACGACACCCCGACTTTGCCGGCAATTGCCTGGTCAGCCGGGTCCTTCGACTTGAAGATGCGCGCCAAGTAATAGGTGTTGGTAACGGCGATGCCGCATTCGCCCGAAGCCACGCCCTTGATCTGGTCGGTGTCGCCGCCTTTGGGGTCGCGCGCGAAATTCGCGACCATGCCTTGAAGCCAGTCCTGCGCCTTGGCATCGCCCAGATGTTCGGTCACGGCGCCAAACAGGCTCAGGTTGTAAGGGTGGGATCCGGAGCGTATGCACAGGCGGCCCTTGTTGACGGGGTCGGCCAGTTTTTCATAGGTGTCGACATCGGCTTTTTTCACCTTGAGCTTGTCGTAAACAATCACGCGCGCGCGGGTCGAGAAACCAAACCACGGTGTGCCGCCATCGGCTGCTGCGCTGGCGCGCAAATTGGCCGGAATCGCGTCTTCCAGTGTTTTCGATTTGATGGGCTGGAACAACCCGTCAACTTCACCCTTGTAGAGCCGCGCCGCGTCGACCAGCAGGATCACATCAGCCGGGGACGCCGAACCTTCGGCCTTCAAGCGGGCAAGAATGCCGGCATCGTCAGCGTCAACGCGGTTGATTTTGATGCCGGTTTGTTTGGTGAAATTGCTGTAGAGCGCTTCGTCGGTCGAATAGTGGCGGGCGGAATAAAGGTTGACGACGGCCTCCTGCGCAAAGGCAGACAGGCTGGCGAGTTGAAGCGTGATGGCCAATGTCACAGGGTTGAAGGCGGCGGTTTTGAATTTCATGGTGGACGGTGTTGGGCAAAGGGTGTTTGGCAATCAGGTGGGGGCGACAATCGGTGCATCAATGTCAATGGCAGAATCATATCTCAAACGCGAATCATTCTCAATACGAATTTTGTAACCGCATGATCTACAGGGTTTTTGGCTGCGTGGGCGTGTTTGCCCTGCTGTTCTTGGCTGGCTGCGGCCAAGTGCCTTTGGCGTCAGCGCCGCCGGCACCGGTGGTTCAGGCATCACCATCAGTGCAGCCATTACCCAAGCGGCCGCCCAAAATCGGCTTGGCGCTGGGTGGCGGGGCGGCGCGCGGCTTCGCGCACGTGGGCGTGATCCAGGTGCTCGAAGAAGCCGGATTGCGGCCGAATTTTGTCGCCGGCACCTCGGCCGGCAGCCTGGTCGCTGCGATTTACGCCAGCGGCAAAACCGGCGCGCAGTTGCAGCAGGTAGCCGAGACCATGGACGAAGCAACGATTGCCGACTGGAGTTTGCCCATTTTTGGCCGTGGCATGTTGCGCGGTGAAGCACTGGCGCGGTATGTGAACACCCAGGTCGGCGGGCAGTTGATTGAAACCTTCCCGCTGCCGCTGGGCATCGTCGCTACCGACCTGCAAACCGGCCAGAGCATCCTTTTTCAGCGCGGCGATACCGGCACTGCGGTGCGGGCCTCCAGCGCGGTACCGGCGGTTTTTCAACCGGTGAGCGTCAACGGCCGGGAATACGTCGACGGCGGTCTGGTCTCACCCGTGCCCGTGCGTTACGCGCGCCAGATGGGCGCCGAGCTGGTGATCGCCGTAGACATCTCCAGCAGCCCCGAGGGCAACACCACCGGCGGCACACTGCAAATTCTGCTGCAAACCTTCACCATCATGGGCAAAAGCATCAACGCCTTTGAGCTCAAGGAAGCCGACGTGGTGGTACGCCCATCGCTCGCCGGCACCTCGGGCGCAGACTTTTCATCGCGCCGAAGGTCGATTGAAGCGGGGCGGGCGGCGATGTTGCAGGCCTTGCCTGCATTGCGGCTGAAGTTGGTGGAGTTGGCGCGGGCGGTTTGAATCAGGTCGCCAAAACACCGGCCGCCAGCCAAGCGCCCCTGCGCAACTCCTCCATCCGGCGCAGGCTTCCGCTGTTCGCGACATTGGCGCCTAAAGTCGTCGGGACGCAG
>JANNEZ010000329.1:0-12896 GCA_031379255.1 Rhodoferax sp.
GCTGACCCACCCCAAGACCCAGGAGCGGATCATGGGCATGATGAACACGGGCAAACCGGTGCGCAACTGAGAAAGACCAGACATGAAGCAAGTTCAAGAAGCCTACATCGTCGCCGCCACGCGCACGCCCATCGGGCGCTCGCACCGGGGCTTTTTCAGAAACATGCGACCTGACGACCTGTTGGCCATCGCGTTGAAATCCGCCATGGCGCAGGTGCCCGGGCTCGACCCCAAAGCCGTCGAAGACGTGATTTGCGGCTGCGCCATTCCGGAGGCCCAACAGGGGTTGAACGTGGCCCGCATCGGCGTGATCCTGGCCGGGCTGCCCAACAGCGTGGGTGGCATCACGGTGAACCGGTTTTGCGCATCGGGCCTGTCGGCGGTGCAGATGGCGGCCGACCGCATCCGCGTGGGTGAGGCCGAGGTGATGATCGCTGCGGGCGTCGAGAGCATGAGCATGGTGCCGATGATGGGCAATTCGCCCAGCCTGTCACCCGCGATTTTCAGCAACACGGACGATGTGGAGAATTACGGCATCGCCTACGGCATGGGGCTTACCGCTGAAAAGGTGGCGACGCAGTGGAAGATCAGCCGTGACGCGCAGGACGAGTTCGCCTACCGCTCCCACATGAAAGCGATTGCCGCCATGAAGGCCGGTGATTTTGGCAATGAGATCACGCCGGTCGAAGTGGCAGATCGCTCGGTCGATTTGCACAGCGCTGAAGTCACCGTCAACCACCGCACCGTAAGCCTGGACGAGGGTGCCCGGCCCGACACCACAGTGGAGGGCTTAAGCAAACTAAGAACCGTGTTCGCCGCGCGCGGCTCTGTAACGGCGGGCAACAGCTCCCAAACCTCTGACGGCGCCGGGGCCCTGGTCTTGGCCAGCGAATCTGCTGTGAAACGATTCGGGTTGAAACCCCTGGCGCGTTTTGTGAGTTACGCCAGCCGGGGTGTGCCGCCGCACATCATGGGCATCGGCCCGATCGAGGCCATTCCCGCTGCGCTGCGTTACGCGGGCTTGAAGCAGGAAGACATCGACTGGTTTGAACTGAACGAGGCTTTTGCCGCACAGTCGCTGGCCGTCATCAACACGCTGGGCCTGAATGGTGACAAAGTCAACCCGATGGGCGGCGCCATTGCCCTGGGGCATCCCCTGGGGGCCACCGGCGCCATACGCGCTGCCACCGTCATACATGCCTTGCAACGCAAGAAGCTGAGGTACGGCATGGTCACCATGTGTGTCGGCATGGGTCAGGGCGCGGCCGGCATATTTGAACGTGTTTGATTGAGTCCGCCCGCCCGGCTTCAAAAGGTTTTCAATGGCTGCGCATACTTTTGACGATGCCGTGGCGCTGGACATCTGCTCGCTGGCGGCATTGGTCGACGTGTTTTTTTCCGCGCGTGTACGTGCGCAGAAGCAGGCGCGTGGCCATCGGTACCGTGTCGATGACGGTGTATTACCATGCAGATCAGAGCCAGATTTCACGCGCGGGTGCGGGCTACCTTCCCGGCCAGGCCCAGGCCTTTCGCAATGGCTTTTTTGACCAAACCGCTCAACTGTGGAATGAGACCGGCGAATTGCTGGTGCCTTTCCACCAACTGGTGTATTGCAAAGAATGACTAAAACAGCTCTGATCATCGGCGCCGGTGATGCAACCGGCGGCGCGGTGGCGCGCCGCTTCGCCCGAGAAGGATTCACGGCCTGTGTCACGCGCCGCAGCCTGGACAAGCTGCAGCCCTTGCTGGGCCAGATCCGGGCCGATGGCGGCACATGCCATGGCTTTGCGTCTGATGCCCGCAAGGAGGAAGAGGTGGTCGCGCTGGTCGAGCAGATCGAATCGACCATTGGCCCGATCGAAGTGCTGGTGTTCAACATCGGCGCCAATGCGCCCAGCAGCATCCTCGAAGAAACCGCGCGCAAATACTTCAAGATATGGGAGATGGCCTGCTTCAGCGGTTTCCTCAATGGCCGTGAAGTCGCCAAACGCATGGTGGGCCGATCCTCCAGGGAGCGGCATCAAACCATCATCTTCACTGGCGCTACGGCCTCGCTGCGTGGCTCTGCCAATTTCGCCGCCTTCGCGGGCGCCAAACACGCGCTGCGGGCGCTGGCGCAAAGCATGGCGCGCGAGCTGGGTCCTCTGGGCATCCATGTCGCCCACAGCATCATTGACGGCGCCATCGACACCGCCTTCATCCGCGACAATTTCCCCGAGCGGTATGCCATGAAAGCCGAAGATGGCATCCTCAACCCTGACCACATCGCAGACGCCTATGTGATGTTGCACAACCAGCCCCGTGACGCCTGGACCCACGAGCTCGACCTTCGCCCCTACCTGGAAAAATTCTAAAACCATGACCAAATCGTTGGACTTTTATTTTGATGTCGGGAGCCCGGCGGCCTACCTGGCCTATACACAGCTGCCGAAAATCGCCGCCGAAACCGGCGCGAGCATCAACTGGAAACCGATGCTGCTGGGCGGCGTGTTCCAGGCCACTGGCAACAGCTCCCCCGCTGCGGTGCCCGCCAAGGGCAAATACTCGTTTGGCGATCTTGAGCGCTTTTCCAAACGGTATGGCGTACCCCTCGCGCGCAATCCGCACTTTCCGATCAACACCTTGATGCTGATGCGTGGCGCAGCCGGACTGCAACTGCGCAAGGACGAGCGATTTGACGCCTACCTCAAAGCTGTGTTTGAGGCGATCTGGGTTGACAGCAAAAACCTGAATGACCTGGCGGTCACCGGCGCGGTGCTGCACGCTGCCGGCTTCGACGCTGCCGCCATCCTGGCGCTGGTCAGCCAGCAGGACGTGAAGGACCGGCTGAAAGTCCTGACCCAACGGGCCGTCGAGCGCGGCATTTTTGGCGCCCCGACGATGTTTGTAGGCGAGCAGATGTTCTGGGGCCAGGATCGCCTTGATTTTGTCCGTGAAGCCCTGAAGGAAGCCCAATGAGCGACATTCTGTGCCACATCGAGGCGGGTGTGTTGACCATCACCCTGAACCGTCTGGACAAGAAAAACTCCATCACGGCGGCCATGTATGCCGCGCTGGCTGATGCCTTGACCCACGCTGCACAGGACCCGGCGGTGCACGTGGCGCTGGTCCAGGGCCACGCCACGGTGTTCAGTGCCGGCAACGACATTGGCGACTTCCAGAAAGGCCCCCCGCAATCCCAGGAAGAGTCGGCCGTGATCCGTTTTTTGCGCACCATCTCCACTTTCCCCAAACCGCTTGTGGCGGCGGTGTGTGGCCCGGCGGTCGGCATTGGCACCACGATGCTGTTTCACTGCGATTTGGTTTACGCGGGCGACAACGCTGCGTTTTCCATGCCGTTCGTGAACCTGGGCCTGTGCCCGGAAGCCGCTTCCAGCTTGCTGGTTCCCCAAATGATGGGTTACCACCGCGCGGCCGAGGCGTTGTTGCTGGGTGAACCCTTCATGGCGGAAGCCGCGCTGGAGGTGGGCCTGGTCAACCGGATCGTGCCGCCGATGGAAGCCAACGGCGTGGCCCAGATCCAGGCGCGCAAACTAGCGGCCAAACCCTTGGTTGCCCTGGTTGAAACCAAACGGCTGATGAAAAAAGGCCAGGCAGGTTTGATCGCGCAGCAGATGGACGACGAGAGCGCCAGCTTTCGCCGCCTGCTGCAGGAGCCGGCTGCCAAGGAAGCCTTCACCGCTTTCCTGGAGAAGCGCAAACCGGATTTCAGCCGGGTTTGAGGTCGTTGACAGACCGCTTCCACGCGCCTTCCACACCAAAGCCCGGTCCCCTTGCCTTATCACCACGCCTTGCGCTGGCCGGGCTCCAAGCTTCTTTGGAAGGCAGGCATGTGGAACAAAGAGACGATGGCGAACGCCCGTTTTCCGGAAGCGTAGTCACTATCCACCTTTGAAGCCCGCGTCGCTATTGGTTTTCTAGTCTTTGGCCACTATTTAAACCGGATACTACTGATCTCCGGGTTGCGGGGCACAAGCCTTCGGTCTTTCGACCCTTCGGCAAGCTAAGGACAGGCCAAGCTTCTTTCGACAAGCTCAGGACGAGCGGAGGGGCAGGATGGTTTGGCGTCAACCAGCAAGATCACGCCAAGGCAGTCACTGCCTCAGTTCATCCCGCGCAACTGGAAAATTCCCCCCTCCGGCAGCCCCAGTTAAAGTCTTGTTTACCATCGGCGGCAGAAAATTCATTTCTGCCCCCCAAACAAGCCAAAAACAGGAGGACACCCATGGCTGCAGCCAAATCGAAAATCATTTACACCCTCACGGACGAAGCGCCGTTGCTGGCCACCTACGCCTTCTTGCCGGTGATCCGCGCCTTTGCCGCGCCGGCCGGCATTGAGGTCGCCCAGAGCGACATCTCGGTGGCGGGCCGCATCCTGGGCGAGTTCCCCGAGTTTCTGAGCGAATCGCAGCGCGTGCCAGACAACCTGGCCGAGCTGGGCCGCCTGACCCTGCTGCCCCAAACCAACATCATCAAGCTGCCCAACATCAGCGCCTCGCAAAACCAACTGATCGCGGCCATCCGCGAGCTGCAGGGCAAGGGCTACAAGCTGCCCGACTTCCCGGAAAACCCCAAAACCGAGGAAGAAAAAGCCATTCGTGCCCGCTACTCCAAATGCCTGGGCAGCGCCGTGAACCCGGTGCTGCGCGAGGGCAACTCCGACCGCCGCGCGCCCCGCGCCGTCAAGGAATACGCCCGCAAGAACCCGCACAGCATGGCCGAATGGAGCCAGGCTTCACGCTCGCATGTGTCCCACATGCACGCTGGCGATTTCTACCATGGCGAAAAGTCCATGACGCTGGACCACGCCCGCGACGTGAAGATGGAGCTCATCACCAAGAGCGGCAAGGCCATCGTGCTCAAGCCCAAGGTCTCGCTGCTGGACCGCGAGGTGATCGACAGCATGTTCATGAGCAAGAAGGCGCTGGTGGAGTTCTACGAGAAAGAAATCGATGACGCCTACAAGACGGGCGTGATGTTCTCGCTGCACGTCAAGGCGACCATGATGAAGGTGTCGCACCCCATCGTGTTTGGCCACTGCGTGAAAATTTTCTACAAGGACGCTTTTGCCAAACACGGCAAACTTTTTGACGAATTGGGTGTGAACGTCAACAACGGCATGGCCAACCTGTACGACAAGATCACCGCGCTGCCGCAAAGCAAGCAGGACGAAATCAAGCGCGACCTGCATGCCTGCCACGAAGGCCGCCCCGAGCTGGCCATGGTGGATTCGGCCAAAGGCATCACCAACTTCCATTCGCCCAACGACGTGATCGTGGACGCCTCCATGCCCGCCATGATCCGCAACGGCGGCAAGATGTGGGGCGCTGATGGCCGCCTGAAAGACGTGAAGGCCGTCATGCCTGAATCGACGTTCGCCCGCATCTACCAGGAGATCATCAACTTCTGCAAATGGCATGGCGCGTTTGATCCGCGCACCATGGGCACCGTGCCCAATGTGGGCCTGATGGCCCAGCAAGCCGAAGAATACGGCTCGCACGACAAAACCTTTGAAATGGCCGAGGGCGGAACCGCCAACATCGTGGACCTGGCCACGGGCGAAGTGCTGCTCAGCGAAGAGGTTGAAGAAGGCGATATCTGGCGCCTGTGCCAGTGCAAGGACGCCGCCATCCGTGACTGGGTCAAGCTGGCCGTCACCCGCGCCCGCAACTCGGGCATGCCCGTGGTGTTCTGGCTTGACCAGTACCGCCCGCATGAGGCGCAGCTGATCACCAAGGTGAAGATGTACCTGCACGAGCACAACACGGCCGGCCTGGACATCCAGATCATGAGCCAGGTGCGTGCCATGCGCTACACGCTGGAGCGGGTGGTCCGCGGGCTGGACACCATCAGCGCCACCGGCAACATCCTGCGCGACTACCTGACCGACCTGTTCCCCATCATGGAGCTGGGCACCAGCGCCAAGATGCTGTCGGTGGTGCCGCTCATGGCCGGCGGCGGCATGTACGAAACGGGGGCTGGCGGCTCGGCGCCCAAACATGTGCAGCAGCTGGTGGAAGAAAACCACCTGCGCTGGGATTCGCTGGGCGAGTTCATGGCCCTCGCTGTGTCGCTGGAAGACCTTGGCATCAAGACCGGGAATGAGAAAGCCAAGATACTGGCCAAGGCGCTGGACGATGCCACCGGCAAGCTGCTGGACAACAACAAGGGCCCGTCGCCCAAGACCGGCCAGTTGGACAACCGGGGCAGCCAGTTCTACCTGGCTATGTACTGGGCGCAGGAGTTGGCCGCGCAGACGCAGGACAAGGCTTTGCAGGCGCATTTCGCGCCTTTTGCCAAGGCCCTGACCGAGAACGAGAAAAAAATCACTGACGAGTTGAATGCCGTGCAGGGCAAGCCGGTGGATATCGGTGGCTACTACATGGCCGACCCGCAGAAAGTGACTGCCGTGATGCGCCCAAGCCCAAGCTTCAACGCGATTTTGGACGCGGCGCAAGCCTGACTGCGGGGCCGGCCCAGCTCCTCGGCCCCTCAAACCCTCAAACCCTCAAACCCTCAAACCCTCAAACCCTCAAACCCTCAAACCCTCAAACCCTCAAACCCTCAAACCCTCAAACCCTCTTCAACTGCCCGTCAACCCTGCTTCAAAAACCGCTCGGTCCACGCCGCCACATCGGTGCGGATGGCGGCCTCCAGCGCGTCGATGACGGGCTGTTTGAGTTTCCGCTTGGTGGCCGCAAAGGCCTCCTGGTGCAGCTTGCTCAGGTACAGCGCGCGTTCCTGCACGCGGGCGACAAACTGCTCGGCTGGCGTCACTTCGTCCAGGAAGCCGGCTTGCACCGCCTGCGCCGGGTTGTAAGGCCAGGCGGTGGAGCAAGCCAGGCTGTAGTGGGCGGGGGTGAGGCGCTGGCGGCACAGTTCCAGCGCAAAGTAAGGCAGCGTCATGCCAATCTGCACTTCAATGGCATGGATGCGGAAGTTCGGGCCGGCGCCCACCTGGCCCTGGTCCACACCCAGCCGGTAGTCCGCGCCCAGCAGCAAAAAGCAGCCCATGGCCACCGCATGCCCGCTGCACGCGATCATCACCGGGTGCGGGTGGCTCAAGAGCCGCAGCGCCAGCCGCGCGCCGCCTTCGAGCATTTTCACCGAGGCCTTGGGGTCGGTTTTGAACACGTTCAGGTCAAAACCACCTGAGAACATGCCCGGGCGGCCTGTGATGACGACCACGGCTTTGTCCGCCAGCGCGCGGTCCAGCGCGGCGTTGAGCGCTGCCTGCATGGGCAAGCCCATCACATTGGCTTTGCCGTCGTCCATGGTCAGCGTGGCGATGCCGGCATCGAGGGAATAGTGGATCAATTCATTCATGGCGTGTCCGGAATTTAAGGGTGGGCAGCGCCGGAATGTACGCCATCCGCCTGCCACCTTGTGTCGCGGCCTCTACACCTCGCGCCGTGGCGTCAGGCGTTCAGCGCCGCGTACACCGCTGCTTTGTACTCAAACCAGAATGGGTTCCAAAAGCCAAGATGCCGTTGCGCCATCTGCATGATCATCACACCGGTGGCCGGGCTGATGCTCCAGTGTGTGCCGGCCAGGCCGCCCCACTGGAACTCGCCCACAGGCGAATTCGGTTGCAACGCCGATGGGGCCCGTGTTACCGCGCCGCCCAAACCAAAACCCAGCGTGGGCATGGCGCCGGTGCGCATGAACTGCACGCTGGTGTGGGGCGGCAACTGGTCGCGCATCATTTCTGCCAGCGTGGCGGGTTTCAGCAGGCCGGGTTTGCCGGACTGAAGCTGCAGCATGAAGCGCAGGTAGTCCGCTTGCGTGGAGACCAGCCCGCCGGTGCCGGCTGTGCGCGGCACGGCCTTCACAAAGGCATCGGGCCAAGGCAGGTCTTGCGCGATTTGCAGGGCCGGCTGTGTCGCATTCAGCGGGTCTTCGCTGCGGTAAAGCGGCGCCAGGCGCGCAAGTTTTTCCGGCGGCACCACATACGCCGTGTCCAGCATGCCCAGCGGGCCAAAAATGCGTGTTTGCAGCAGTTGCGCAAAGGGCTGGCCGGTGATGATCTCGGCCACCCGCGCCAGCACATCGGCGCCGATGGCGTAGTCCCAGCCGGTGCCGGGCTGAAAGCCCAGAGGCAGCGCCGCCAGCAGCGGCATCGCCGCTTGCAGCGTGAGTTGTGGCGAGCGCACGCCAGCGGCCATGTAGGCGTTATAGATCACCGAGCCGGGGTCAAACACCGCATGGCTTAAGCCCGACTGGTGCGACAGCAGGTGCCGAATCGTGATGTCGGTTTGCAGAGGCTCGGTGTCGTCTGCCGACGTGGCGCCGGCGCGCAGCACCCGCACCTGGCCAAACTCGGGCAGCCATTGCTTGACCGGGTCGTCCAGCGCAAAGTGGCCTTCGTCCATCAGCATCAGCACAAGCACCGAGGTGATGAGTTTGGTGCTGGAATAAATGCGGTGCAGGTGGTCCGGCCGCAGCGCCTCGCCGTTTTCGCGCTTGGCCTGGCCGATGCACAACTCGTCCACCACCTGGCCATGCTGCAGCACCAATGCCGACGCGCCGGCCAGCCGTTGCTGGTCAACGGCGTTTTGCAGCACCGCGTGCGCGGCAGAAAAATCAGCGGGGTGTGGACGCATGGGCAAAAAACTCGATGGGACTTGCGCGCATCCTACTTGAGCGCAGGGGCTTTGCCTGTCCGCTGGCAGACACCCCGCTTGGCGGCTATGCTGCGCGTTTTCATCCCACCCGCTGTTCAACCACCCCGGAGATTCGCGATGCTTGCAACCCCGCCCGCTTCCGTCAAACGCCTCACCGCGCAAGACTTCGACCAGGAACTGTTGATCCTGTTTGACGCCTACGTGCACGGCAACATCGATCGGCGCGGCTTTCTGGATAAAGCGCAGAAATTCGCCGTGGGCGGGCTGACGGCCGTTGGCCTGCTGGCCGCGCTTTCGCCCAACTTTGCCTTCGGCCAGGTCATAGCCAAGACCGACGCGCGCATCAAAACCGAGACACTCGAATTCGCCACGGCGGGTTACAGCAAGATGAAGGGTTACCTATGCCGCCCGGCCAGCGCCGGCGGCAAACTTCCAGCGGTACTGGTGGTTCACGAAAACCGGGGCCTGAACCCCCACATCGAAGACATCGCCCGGCGCCTGGCGGTTGACGGCTATATGGCCTTCGCGCCCGACGCGCTCACGCCCCTGGGCGGCTACCCCGGCGACGAAGACAAGGCACGGACGCTTTTCGCGCAGCTGGATCAAAACAAAACCCGCGAAGACTTCGTCGCCGCCACGCAGATGTTGCAGAGCCGCGCAGACTGCACCGGCAAGATCGGCGCGGTGGGCTTCTGCTACGGTGGCGGCATCGCGCACACCCTGGCCACCCGCCTGCCCGACCTGGCCGCTGCTGTACCGTTTTATGGCAACCACCCGGCGGCTGAAGATGCCGCCAAAGTCAAGGCGCCGCTGTTGATCCACTTTGCCGGCGTGGATGAGCGCATCAACGCGGCCTGGCCCAGTTATGAAACGGCGCTCAAAGCCGCCGGCGCCAAATACACCGCGCACCAGTACCCGGGCGCACAACACGGCTTCAACAACGACACCACCCCGCGTTTTGATGCCGCCGCCGCCCGCCTGGCCTGGGAGCGCACGATGGGGTTTTTCAAACAAACGCTATCATAAAAATAGCAAACAAACGCCATTCCACGTGACTTCATGGCCTAAAAGTTCATGAAAAATTGAAATTTCGGCTAAAAAGCAGTATTTGTTAACACCCGTGTTAACAATTCATTTTTATCCAATCGATGGATTTGCCGCTTGTCAATGGCGCCATAAAGGTCGCCATTGACGCCGCCATTGAAGGCGTCAACCGCCAGAATCCACCGAATACGCCGCATGCTGGTCCTGCGCCAGCGCCACGGCGATCTGCGGCAGGGCGGCTTGCAGCGCCGCCTTCAAGGTGAAGGGCGGGTTGATCACAAACACGCCGCTGGCCGGCAGGCCGGGGCGCTCGACCTCACCGGCGGCGTCGGTGACCAGCTTGCTGTTTTTTACCGTGAGCGTCGCGTTCAGCCAGGCTTTGCCAGCCTTTGTGGCCAGGGTTTTGAGCTTTTTGGGCAGGTCGTGCGCTTCCGGGCGCGGGATGATCGGGTACCACACGGCATAAGTGCCGGTGGGGAACCGCTTGAGCGCGTCGGCCACCATTTGGGCCACCAGCGCGTAGTCGCTCTTGATCTCGTAACTCGGGTCGCACAGCACCAAAGCCCGCTTCGACGGCGGTGGCAAAAACTTCTTCAGGCCTTCAAAACCGTCTTCGCGCAACACCGCTACCTGGCGTCCGGCTTCCAGCTGGGCGATGTTGGCGGTGAGGGTCTTGATGTCGGTCGGATGCAGCTCAAAGGCCTTGAGTTTGTCGCGTCCGCTTAAAAACCGCTGGATGATGAACGGCGAGCCGGGGTAGACCTTCGCGCTGCTTTTGCCGCTGCCCGGCGCGTTGAAGCTGGCGACCAAGTCCAGATAGTCCTGCAAGGCCGGGGCCGTGACGGGGGTGGCTTGCGGGGGTGTTTTCGCGACCGTTTTTGCGGGCGCGGCGAGCAGCCGCAGATAACCCTGCGCCGCTTCACCGCTGGTGGCGGCGTAGTCGCCGTCCAGCCGGTACAGCCCTGCGCCTGCGTGGGTGTCCAACACCATCAGCGCCGCCTCCTTGGCGGTCATGTGTTTCAAAATGGCGATCAGCGCCGTGTGTTTGAGCACGTCGGCGTGGTTGCCGGCATGGAAAGCGTGGCGATAACTGAACATCACCTAATGGTAACGGTCGCGCTTGCCCCAATGCATGCAAAAATAGCAGTTCATGCTGGATTCGTCCCTCACCTCCTCCGTTGCCCCGGTGCCGTCGCTTTTCCATTCCGACGCCCTGTCCATTGGCGCGAAGCTCGGCGAGTTCGAAATCACGGGCCTGCTGGGCGTGGGCGGTTTTGGCATGGTGTATGGCGCGTTCGACCATTCCCTGCAGCGCACCGTGGCGATCAAGGAGTTCATGCCGTCGGCGCTGGCCGGGCGTTCCGATGGCGACGCGCTGATCTGCCGCTCGCCGTCTGACCAGGCCGCCCTCACCGCAGGGCTGCGTTCCTTTGTGGCCGAGGCCCGCCTGCTCGCGCAGTTTGACCACCCCTCTCTGGTCAAGGTGTACCGCTTCTGGGAAGCCAACAACACAGCCTACATGGCCATGCCGCTGTACCGGGGCCTGACGCTCAAAAACGCGCGCAGCCAGGCGCAGAGTCCGCCGCCGGAGCCATGGCTTCGCGCCCTCCTGTGGTCGATTCTGGGCGCGCTCAAATACCTGCACGAACACAACACCGTGCACCGCGACATCTCGCCCGACAACATCTTCCTGCAGGAAGTCGGCCCGCCAGTGCTGCTGGACCTGGGCGCGGCGCGCCGCGCCATCAGCGAGCAGAGCCAGAAACACACGGCGGTGCTGAAGATCAACTACGCGCCCATTGAGCAATACGCCGACTCCGGCGACATGGCGCAGGGCCCCTGGACCGATCTTTACGCCTTGTCGGCGGTGGTGCACGGCTGCCTGTGCAACGCGCCACCCCTGCCGGCCGCTTTTCGCGTCGTGCGCGACCGCATGCCCACGATTGCCAGCGTGGCCCAAACCGTCGAATCGATTTTTGACCAGACCTATTCGAATGAATTTGTCCAGGCGCTGGGCCACGCGCTGGAGATTCAACCGCAAGACCGGCCGCAGTCGGTGCAGGCCTTCATTGATGAGATGGGCCTGACCGCGCCGCGTGGCGACCAGGCCGTCTCGTGGCGCGACGGGCTCACCTCGGGCGGCATCTTCCCGGTGGCCGACTCAGAGGCCAAAACCGTGCTGCAGGTCTCGTTCCCGCTGGACCGCGGCGTGACGGCCCCGGCCACCGATGTGGCGCCGCCAGAACACATCAGCGCTTACGGCGTACTGGAGCAGGACAGCCGCCTGCTGATTGCCGAAGACGTACCGGAATTCGTCGCGGAGTCGGCCAAAGTCGCCGTCACGGCAGTGCTCGCTACGCCGCCACCGGTCAAAAAGGCAGCGCGGCCGATCGATAAACCGCCCGAAAAGCCGATTCCGGCAGCGCTGGCGGTAAAAACAACCATCGTTGCGCCGGCCAAATCGCGCCAACTGGTGATTGCCGGGGTTTGCGCTTTGGCCTTGCTGGGTGGCGCAGGATTCTGGTTGTCGGGCAAACAGGCTGGCGCGCCCACTGTGGCGGAGCCGAAGTTGTCCGCGCCGGCCAACGAGTCGGCCAACTCCGCGCCGTCAACAGCTGGCGTGGCAGTGCCGCAGGCCGTGTCGACTGCGGCCAGCGCCAGTGCCACTGTTGCGGGCGCGGCGGCATCCAAAGCGGCGGCCAGTACGCCGGCGACCTCCGCAGTCAGCCCGACGGCCAGTCCATCGGCCAAAACGGCCTCGGCCCCCGGTGCGGGCAAAAAGGCCGATCCTGCGGCCAAATCAGGCAAACCGGAGCCGGCCAAAACGCAGCCCGACACCCGCCCAGGAACGCCTCGCATGGCCGCCGAAGAGGCGCCAGCGCCGCCGCCAGTCAATGCTGCCGTGGCCGCTCCGGCTGCGGCACCCGCCCAGCCGGCGCCGCCGCAGCGGGCGCGCGCCGGCCCGGCAGAACTTTGCGCCGACCGCAACTTTCTCGTGCGGCCGATGTGCATTTTCCAGGAATGCGAAAAACCCGAATTCTCGGGATTGGCGTTTTGTGTTGAGAACAAACGCCAACTCGAGAGGAACAACCCACCCACCGGGCGTTGAACCGCCGCTGGCCGGATCTCAAAGGTCTGCGTTCGCCTGAAAACAACACTGGCGCTCCTGGGCGCTTCTTTTGTATAATGGAAGGCTTCGCAGCGATTTTGTGACTCCGCGGCGCAGTG
>JANNEZ010000338.1:0-1875 GCA_031379255.1 Rhodoferax sp.
GAGGATTTTTGGGAGACATCAGAAAGCCCGTCAGTTCAATCAACTTGCCGTCAAGCTGGTTCAGGCTTGTTTCCTGGCCGGCAATTTCGGCGATGCGCTCGTTCAAGCCGCCGGTTGCCTGCTGGATCCGGTCGATCGCCTCGATGCGACGCGAAAAGGTGCGGCGGCGTTCGCGCAGCTGGGCGTCGAGCTGGGCAGCTGCGGATTTGCTCCAGAGTTCGACATCACCCAACGCGGTCTCATGGATCGTGCGCAAACGCGTGGAGAGGGCGCGTACCAAGCGGTCGGTGAATTCGGGCTGGGCCAGCCTGATCGCGTTGCCGATGCCCAAGTACTGCAAATGGTTGTGTTCGACCTGTTCCAACCCATGAAAATAGGGGCCCATCGTGGGCTCGTTGGGCACCTGCAGTGAGAAACCATGCTCGGCATTGAGTTGCCTGAAGGACGCCGCCAGCATCGACTGGATTTCAGCCGTCAGTGTCTGCACCTGCGTCAAACTGGCCCGCAGCCGCCCAAACGTTTCGCCGTACGCGCGTTTGATGCCAAGTTTGAGGCCCTTTTCCTGCAGCATGCCAGTGAGTTGCGCCATTTCTTTCTTCAGGTAGGCAGGTCCCAGAACCCGGAATATTTCGCGCAACAGTTTCAGGTGGACCGAGCGCACCGCATGGATACGCGAACCACCCATGTCAAAGTCAGCTTGTTCCTGGGAGATGCGCTGGCGCATGTTTTTGATGACCGCCGAATTTTTGCCTTGCAGACCCTTGAGTTCGCTCAACTGATCGGCCAGGTCACGCCTGCGGATGTTGATCACCCGGCCCGTTTCCACACGCAAATCACCAATGGCGCTCGCTACCGCCTGGCCCAAAATTTCGTGGCGCTGGCCCATGATGCTCTTGGCCAGGGCGTCTTCAAGCGCCGGCAGGCAGCTTTGGGCCAAAAGGGCCGGCTGGTTGGTCACTTTGCCGACCAAGCCCTTGTGGGCGGAAACCGGAATTACCTGCTCCACCCGAATTTTCAGTATTTCCGCAGTCGAGGCGCGCTGGCGGTCAATCTGTGCCTGCATCTGCTCGTGGGTGCTCAGAGGATCCCACAGGGTATCGATCTTGTTAAGCACCACCAGGCGCGCGTTTTTGTGGCCGGCCTCGGTAATCAGGTGTTCGTTCCAGATCGCCAAGTCGGATTTGGTGACGCCGGTGTCGGCGCCCAGGATAAAAATCACCGCTTGCGCCTGTGGAATCAGGCTGACCGTCAACTCGGGTTCCGCGCCAATGGCATTCAAGCCAGGCGTGTCGAGAATCACGAGGCCCTGCTTGAGCAGCGGATGCGCAATGTTGATCAGCGCATGGCGCCATTTGGGCACCTCAACCAGGCCCTTGGCATCCGGCATCGGGTTGTCCTGTGGCGTCAACGGGTTCCATAAACCGAGCGCGCGGGCTTCGTCCTGGGACACGCGGCGCGTCTCGGCAACCTTTTCCAGTGCCTGCGCCAGTTGTTTGGGGTCGTTCACATCCAGGTCGATGCGCGTCCACTTTTCCGGCACCATGCGCCATTCCATGAGGGACTGGGGCTGCAGTCTGGTTTCAATTGGTAACAAACGCAAACAGGGCGGCACTTCGGCATCAAACCCCATTTCCGTCGGGCACATGGTGGTGCGCCCGGCACTGGCCGGCATGATGCGCCGGCCATAGGCCGCGAAAAATATCGCGTTGATCAGCTCGGATTTTCCCCGCGAGAACTCGGCGACAAATGCCACCATCACCTTGTCGGAGCGAACCTGGTTTTCCTGCCGGCGCAATCGCTCCTCGACGGCAGCATCGAGCAGTTCATGGTCTTTCATCCATTCGGACATAAGCTTCAGTCGCAGGGCAAACTCAC
>JANNEZ010000345.1:0-2956 GCA_031379255.1 Rhodoferax sp.
TTGGGCCGCAGCGCGCGTTCCACCGCCTCTTCAGCCGGCGAGGTCGGCGCGGCAGACACCATGCGTTTGGGCGGCGGGCCGACGCCGCCGGTGAAATCGTCAGTCTGAATGGTCATGACTGGCCCTCCTCAACCAATCGACCAACGCCTTCAATAAATTTCCGAAGGCTCGGAGACACAGGATTGTCAAGGTTTAGATGTGGTGAGATGGTTTTTGCCCATTCAGCTTTGGCGCCAGGTCCAACTAGTTTTGGATCGAGTCCCAACGCACGTGAAAGCACCTCCCAAGCGCCAACAATTGCGTCTGGTTCAATACCTTTTAGCGCAAGACTTTTCAAACGCCCAGGATATGCCGCCCGAAGGGCATCCACATCGGCAATGAACCAACTTTCCGTTTCTTCGATTGCTAAACGGAACATAACCTTGGGCATTGACGGCAGCTTCTTCACCATATTGATTAGCTCGGTCAAAAAATCCTTACATGGCTTTTTGTCAACGTCGACTACTACCAAAACTACGGCATGCGCAGGAAGTGATTTCCCAAATCCTCGAAGTTTGGCAGGCAATTGATCCAGCAAGCCACGCTGACTCGGGTTAGGCTGGCTTAGCAAATTACTCGGCAATTTTCCAATTCCTCGATGAGGATGGATTCGAAAGTGCACACCATCTACTAAATTGAAACGCCTTTGCAAGACTTCCCGCACCGTCGGCTCGTCTGAGAGTCCTTCTACCAACACTTCGAGCCAAATCACGGATTGCCGATGCCAAAATGGTTGCTATACCAAAGGCTTCCCAGTGGTATACCTTCGTCATACAAGCTTTGAACACCGGCCAAATCGGCCGCACGTGTCAAAGTCGAAAACCCATTGCTTCCCTTTGCCAAAATCCAAACTTCGGAAGGCATCAAAGCATCGACAAAGTTCGGCGAGTGAGTCGTGACCAATACCTGTGGGCCTTTTGACTTATGCGCGAATCCCTGAAGTTCCATAGCCAGCAGGCTCAACAGCTGATGGTGCAGGCCATTTTCCGGCTCTTCAATTCCTACCAATGGCGCAGGTTCTGGGTCTTGCATTAGGAGCAAATATGCTAGAAACTTCAGCGATCCATCTGACATATCCTGCTGGTAAAACGGCTTCTCAAAACCTTGAGCGTGAAACTCCAACAGCAGTCGCCCGTCAGGCGCTTTTGCAGACCTAATCTCTTCAATCCCCGGTATTTTTGAGGCTATCCATCCCAACATGGCCTTGAATCCAGCGGGCTGTTCCCGCTCTATAAACTGAAGATACTTCGCCAGGTTATCACCACGTCGATTGAGGTGCGGATCGGCTCCTGACATCGGTTGAATTCTTGCCAATTCAGGCACAAAGTATGACAAGTACCAGCCAGCTAGAAACTCGCGAAATTTGCTGATGCGGGGATGGTCAACCAAAGTGCCAAGGGTCGATATCCCTAAGACCTGACGATCACTCATTTTTATGCTGACGCGTTCGTTGCCCTCTTTTCCGTCTATTTCCTCTCCTGACCAAACATACCCCGAACCGCCAGTCAACTCCAGAAACGTATACGGTTGGCCATTGGGGCTTTTGTTGCGGCGCTGCCGCAATCGTTCGTAGACTACACACGCCCGACCGCGGCTATCAGTGTTTATATTCAATCCATAACTAATTGGACGATCAGTTGGCTCCTGCCTATAGCGAATTTCAAATTGGATAGGCTCGGTGGCCCCTAAAGTGCGAAGGCGCTCAAAACCTCCTCTTTGAGGCTTGTCACAAGCCGCTTCCACACCCTCATTCAAACAATCGCCGAGAAAACCTAATGCATCTAATAAGGTTGATTTTCCGACCCCATTTGCGCCAATGACCGCCATCAGCCTCGGCAACTTTGGCGTCTTCTTTTGATTTTCAAACGTCTGCCCGAGCGTCACATCCTTGAGTGAACGGTAGTTTTGGATTCTGATGCCTTCAAGAATTGCCATATCAAACCTCAATTACTTGGCCAATGCCTTCAACGCCAGCCGAATCCCGTCGCTCACACCCACGTCGGCGGGCAGTGCCTTGAGAGAAAGCGCGGCTTCCTTGTCGCTGTAGCCCAGGGCCAGCAGCGCTTGCAGAATGTCGCTTTGCGCATCGTTCACCAAGGTGGTGGGCGTGCCGATGTCGGCGCCGAGTTTGCCCTTGAGCTCCAGCAGCAGGCGCTCAGCGGTTTTTTTGCCAATGCCGGGCACCTTGACGAGCCTGCCCGCCTCCTGCAGGGTGACGGCCTGCGCCAGCTCCCCCACACTCATGCCCGAGAGCACCGAAAGCGCTGTGCGCGGGCCCACGCCTGAGATCTTGATGAGCTGGCGAAACCCTTCGCGCTCTGCCGCCGTGGCAAAACCATACAGCAGCTGCGCGTCCTCCCGCACCACGAAGTGCGTCAGCAGCGTGACCTCGGCCGTGAGCGCCGGCAGGTTGTAAAACGTGCTCATCGGCACGCTGACTTCATACCCCACCCCGTGGCAGTCCAGCACCACCTGCGGCGGGTTTTTCTCAACCAGAATGCCGCAGAGCCGGCCGATCATGGCAAGAACCTGGAGGATGTGGCAAAGTTTGCGGCAAGAAGGCGGTAGGCGGATTTCATTGGAGCTTGATCTTAGCGGATGGCCCTGGCCCGGCCTGGCCTGACAATCGCAAGCCACAATGCGGTTTTCACTGCCGCCATCGCCCATAAGCCACTACAGCGCCTTTTCATGATCGTCCGCCACCTGTTTTCACCCCCCAACAACACCCGCCTGGGCCATTTGTGCGGCCCGATGGACGAACACCTGCGCAGCATCGAAGCGGCGCTGCAGGTGAAGATTGCCCACCGCCATGAACAGTTCAAGATCGACGGCGCCAAGGCCCATTGCAAACGCGCGCTGGAGCTGTTGCAGGCGCTGTATGAAATCGCCGCGCGCCCGATCGAACCCGCCGTGGTGC